>NZ_ABJL02000006.1:0-300000 GCF_000172175.1 Bacteroides intestinalis DSM 17393
TTTTAATATAATACTTGGCTTGCGCCTCATTATACTCTGAGCGTCGCTCCAGAAAGGAGGTGTTCCAGCCGCACCTTCCGGTACGGCTACCTTGTTACGACTTAGCCCCAATTACCAGTTTTACCCTAGGACGCTCCTTGCGGTTACGTACTTCAGGTACCCCCGGCTTTCATGGCTTGACGGGCGGTGTGTACAAGGCCCGGGAACGTATTCACCGCGCCGTGGCTGATGCGCGATTACTAGCGAATCCAGCTTCATGGAGTCGGGTTGCAGACTCCAATCCGAACTGAGAGAGGCTTTTGGGATTAGCATCACATCGCTGTGTAGCTGCCTTCTGTACCCCCCATTGTAACACGTGTGTAGCCCCGGACGTAAGGGCCGTGCTGATTTGACGTCATCCCCACCTTCCTCACATCTTACGACGGCAGTCTCTCTAGAGTCCTCAGCATGACCTGTTAGTAACTAAAGATAAGGGTTGCGCTCGTTATGGCACTTAAGCCGACACCTCACGGCACGAGCTGACGACAACCATGCAGCACCTTCACAACTGCCCGAAGGAAGATCTGTTTCCAAATCCGTCAGTTGCAATTTAAGCCCGGGTAAGGTTCCTCGCGTATCATCGAATTAAACCACATGTTCCTCCGCTTGTGCGGGCCCCCGTCAATTCCTTTGAGTTTCACCGTTGCCGGCGTACTCCCCAGGTGGAATACTTAATGCTTTCGCTTGGCCGCTTGCTGTATATCGCAAACAGCGAGTATTCATCGTTTACTGTGTGGACTACCAGGGTATCTAATCCTGTTTGATACCCACACTTTCGAGCATCAGCGTCAGTTACAGTCCAGTAAGCTGCCTTCGCAATCGGAGTTCTTCGTGATATCTAAGCATTTCACCGCTACACCACGAATTCCGCCTACCTCTGCTGCACTCAAGACTACCAGTATCAACTGCAATTTTACGGTTGAGCCGCAAACTTTCACAACTGACTTAATAATCCGCCTACGCTCCCTTTAAACCCAATAAATCCGGATAACGCTCGGATCCTCCGTATTACCGCGGCTGCTGGCACGGAGTTAGCCGATCCTTATTCGTATGGTACATACAAAAAGCCACACGTGGCTCACTTTATTCCCATATAAAAGAAGTTTACAACCCATAGGGCAGTCATCCTTCACGCTACTTGGCTGGTTCAGACTCTCGTCCATTGACCAATATTCCTCACTGCTGCCTCCCGTAGGAGTTTGGACCGTGTCTCAGTTCCAATGTGGGGGACCTTCCTCTCAGAACCCCTATCCATCGATGTCTTGGTGGGCCGTTACCCCGCCAACAAACTAATGGAACGCATCCCCATCGATTATCGAAATTCTTTAATAACAAGAAGATGCCTTCTCGTTATGCTATCCAGTATTAATCTTTCTTTCGAAAGGCTATCCCGGAATAATCGGCAGGTTGGATACGTGTTACTCACCCGTGCGCCGGTCGCCATCAACCTATTGCTAGGTCATGCTGCCCCTCGACTTGCATGTGTTAAGCCTGTAGCTAGCGTTCATCCTGAGCCAGGATCAAACTCTTCATTGTAAAAGTATTGTTAGTCGGTATTGCTACCGATTCTTGCTCTGTTCAGGACGCTCGGTCTATTAAAAGTTTTCAAATTACCTATATATATAAGTTACTTGACGGTTCTTTTTTTATACCCAAGATTACTCCAAAAATGCAGTAACCTTGCTCTTGTACTACTTGTATTGTTTATGTAAATTCTTCAAAGATCGCTTCTTTTTTAAACTGATTTTCTTTTCAGAAAGCGGATGCAAAGGTAAGAACTTTTAAGCATATACTCCAAATAATTTCGGAAGTTTTTTTTCTTTTTTCTTTTTCTCGTCGTCTCTCTTTGCGAAAGGGAGATAAAAGAGGAAAGAAAAAGAAGTTCTTAACAACACCGGTTTCTTAATCAGTAAATCAATCAGCGATTGCATTCCTTTCGGAAAGCGGGTGCAAAGGTAAGAACTTTATCACATATCTTCCAAATGTTTTCGGAAGTTTTTTTTCAAATTTCTTTTCGACTGCCGCATTCTTGGTTGGAATTAAGGCAAAAGGAAAGAAAAACGTCAGAGTTCTTACGCCGCTTCTGTCAGAATGTCAATTGCAAGGCTTTCCGTCTCTTGGAAAGCGGGTGCAAAAGTAGCGCATATATCCATTCAATCCAAATATATCTATCATTTTTTCACAAGTTTTTTGAAACTAATTTGTAACTCGTTGATTGATAAGGATGTGTTCACATATTTTTAAAAGGAGGTGTGGGCGGGCACGGAAGAATATACATTATATATATACGTGCACGCGAGAAAGAGAGAATTGAGATAGTATTATTATAAATAAGCAGGATTCTGAGGCGGGGGATCTTGCAAAATAGTGAAAGCATGAAAGCAAGGACACTCTTTTATCCATTCTTCCGGTTCTATTTCACCGTTATGGTTCAGGTCGGGGCTAAGATCACGATGTCCCACTAACCTACTACCGGGATAATCCCGCAATAGCAACATGACCAATACACGGAGGGAATGTTTCTGGAAATCGGTTCTCGTATCGGAAGCGCGGCCGTTCGTATCCAACCCGCCTTCATAGCATACACCTATTGAGTGAGCATTGTAACCTTTCGCATGTGCACCGGGAGTTTTTACCGGACGAAGACTTTTGATATCCCCGTTCTTCCTTATATAATAATGATAACTGCGCCGGAGAAGCCCCGGCGCAGGGTGGTCTGTGGTTAAATCATATTCCGTATAACAACGGTCAGCGCGGGTGGCGCTGCAATGAATCACGATTAAATCAATTTTTCTCATAGATAAAAGATTATACTGTCATCGCATGCGCACTCAGCGCACCCAATAGAGCAGAAGCTACAGCAATTACAATTTTCAAAATCTTGTCCCAAGTCCTTTTCTTCATAAGAGAGTTTTTTAGTGATTAGCGATTAGTGATAAATGATAAGCAGGCGGCGCAGCCTTTAATTTTTAATTTCCAAAGCCTCCGGATTTAGACCCTATCCCAGCGGATCATCTTCAATCCCGCCGTCGCCGCCGGAATCACCACCGCCGGAGTTGCCACCGGAAGAACTGACATCTTCGTCTTTCGGGCTATAAAGCTGGAAGGTAATATTATTGGGCGCACTTCGAGTGGTGGCATTCGCCTCGTTCACCAGTCTCAGACTGCTATCCGTAAGGAAGCGAATATTCACCTTATCGATATTCTTCACCACACAATCCTCGGCTTTCTCAGTGCCCACACTATGAAAGGTGGTATAAAATACTCCGAAGCCATCCAGTTTCACACTGTCCCCGTCCGTCAACTTACGTTTCAGGTTACGCACAATAGCTTTCATTACATGCTCCACGTCCTCGGCAGACATGCCGCCCATTTCTTCGATTTCCTGGGAAAGGCGCTTGATGTCATACAGCCTGGAGGTGCGAGCTTTACGCTTCAGGTAATTCAGTTTAGGAGACGAGACATCCCCGACTTTCCTGTGGCGCAAGGTGCGCTCTACAATTACTGCCATAAAATTAAAAAGGTTTAAGTTATAAAAAATAAGTTCCTGTCGTCTGAAGCGAAAAGAGAGAAAATCCCGCGGCGATCTTCCTTTTCCGATTCGGTGAAACAAAGGTACGACAGGGTGATGAAAGGAATTCCGGTTCAGTCCGGTTGGGGAAGCAATGGGAACAATAAAGCATTAATAAATCATTGTACGTGTTCTCAGAGATATCTACGAACGCTACTTCTTTATCCTGCAAGAATTCTACACTAATTTCAAAGTCAGAGCCGATGAATGAAACTCACTGGAATAAATATGGCATAAGTGCAACAAACGGAAAGTGGATCACAGATATTCTTTCACAATTTGCCGAAGTGCAGGAATCCATTCTTTTTGGTTCGCGGGCTAAAGGAAACTTTAAACCCGGTTCTGACATCGACCTTGCTGTTAAAGGACCGGTTTCTAAAGACACATTATCCGCTCTGCTCACCGCCTTTGAAGAGTCATTATTACCTTACTTCGTAGACGTGGTGATTTACGAACACATCACAAACGAAGCTCTAAGAGAGCATATCGACCGGGTAGGCATAAGTATCTACAAATCATAATATTCCCCTCTTAAAGAGTTGTATTATTCACGAAAAATCAGTAACTTTACGTCATATTTAAAACTCATAAACCTAAACTTTAATTATGACAAAATCTGATGCAAGCCTCTCTACGGAAGAGGTATTCCCCATCCGTAGTTACGGAAAAGGCGAACTCGCCTGTCTCTATATCCACAACGTACAACAGGCAAGCGCCGTCAAGGAATTCAACATTTGGATTCGGAAAGCGCCCGGACTGGAACAGAAACTTTTGGAAACAGGGATGAGCCGCAGTGCAAGGAGGTACACCCCGAAGCAGGTACGGCTCATCGTAGAAGCGTTGGGAGAACCTTAAATCCACGCCTTATTGTCAAACTGCGTATTTATGGGGCCGGGCTTATCACCCGCTCCCTCTTCACAAGGCGAGTAGCGCCCGTTTACGATGTTATACACGAAAGTCGCATTGCCGGGAGTACCCAGATGCTTGAACTTCACCTTCTCAACATGTATCGTCACCAATCCTTTCTGATCGTCACGTTCCACGATGATACCGAAATCGGCCTTGTTATAAAAATCTGAGGAACCGAAGATGTCATACATCCCCACACAGGGAGTGACACCCGTCAGCGGATTGCGGTTCATCTTACGCGGATGGGCTACAAGGATGACCAGGCAATGGTAGTGCGTGGCAAAGCGGCTCAGACTGTTCAGCAGTGAAGACAGGTATTGAAGCTCCGTCTGTCCCGGCGGGAGGCGCTGGTCGATGCGGTTCAGCGGGTCGATAACCAAGATACGGATACCTTTACGCACTACCAACCCGCGGGCTTTCTGGAGGATCGTGTCTATAGAATAATCCTCATCGCCCGGAAGGATGTGGCACACATTTTCCGTAAGGAACTGCACAGACTTTTGGTAAAGCTCCTCCGTCATCCCGACACTGGGATTAAATCCGAAGCCCGTCAACTTCTCAATCAGCTTACGGTGATGATACACGATGGGCATATTCTCTGGGCTGAAATAGGCAACCTTCCACTGGTGGCGCAGGCAAAGTCGCATTACCAGCTCGTCCAACCATTCCGACTTACCGTCACCGGGACGGCCGCTGATTAGCAGCAGACGCTGAAGCTCGAGTGTACAATATTTATCGAAATTCTCCCAACCAGTTTCGGCACCGCTACTCATGCCGTTCTCGTAGAGGGCACGCAGCTCCCCAGCGAGCTCTTCGGCAGTGAAGACTCCTTCCAAAGGGATTTCCTCAGCCTGCTCTATGCAGATACCAAGACTTTCCGCACCAAATTGAGCCAGATGCTCATTGGCGTCCTTGCACCCCGGACCAAAATGCACAATCCGGCAACGCTCCGTTCCTAGGCGGCGGAGAAGCTCATCGCGCAGTTTCAGGCCGGCGGAATCCTCGTCCACGGCGATATAAATGGTTTTCTTATCTTCAAAGTGAGTGGGAATGAAACGGTCCAGCCAGGTCAGGTTACTGTTGGCACCGCTGGGCACGGATACGACATCCCGACGACCGATGGTGACGAACGAGGCAGCATCCATTTCACCCTCGGTGATGATACATTCGGGTGTGTCCAGGATGGAGTCTATGTTGTAGGGGATGAGTTCAGCATCCTTCACCATTTTGAAATGCTTCTGTCCGCTTCGGAATTTGGTGTTAACCAATTCGCCGCTTTCGAAGTAATTGAAGCAGATGCAGTTCTCCAGTTTGCCGGACTGGGGCATAAATTCTTCCTGTTCGGTGATCCGCAGGTCGCGGATGGCGGACTGGGACAGGTAGCGGGTGGAAACGAGGTAATGCTCGGTCTTTTCGCTAAGTGTCAGCCGGGTGGGGTCGAAGGTCGGGCGGCGAAAATGGGCGGGAGGTACTTGCTGCCGTTTACGCGACTCCGCCCTTTGGCGGCGTTCGCGGAGTTCGGTTTCGTCGGGGACACAGCCTTTCCAGCCGCAGTGGTGGCAAAGGAACTTACCATCGTCCAAATTGACGGAAAGGGATTTGTCACGCTTGTTATGGCGGGTTTCTGTGCAGTGGGGGCAAGTGGTTTTGATGTGGCCGGCAGTGCGTCGGTTGACGTCGATGCCGAGGGAATGGAAGTCTCTCATTGTAGTGTATTTGACGGAGTTTTTTTAGACAGAAGAACAAAAGAACATATTTTCGCCTCATGAGGGCGTTGTTTTCGTCCCGTGGAAGGATTTTTTCCGTCCCACGGGGCGAGGTGGTGCCGTCCCGTGAGACGGATTTCGTCACTTCACGAGGCCGCTTTGCTTCGAAGCCGGGGAAGAATCCATTGCTTCGTCCGGTCGTTCCAGATAGCATTGTCTTCCGGGCGGGGAGGTGCTTCGTCGGGGATGGGGCAACCCATGTAGGTGCGCTGCCCGCCGATACGCTTCTCGAAGCGGTAAGGGTCGAGTGAATGGCTCTGCTCGGCAGCCTCCAGCTTCAAAAGCTCTGCATGCAGGAAGGCTGAGGTACGGCTGCCGGGAACCGTGAAATTAGCAAAATACTGGTGTACGTCACTGCTGTTCAGCAAGGACGGCCCTTTGTCGTAGAGCAGGATGTGCTGCTTGAAAAAGCCTACGGCCTCTTTGAAGTGACGGTTCAACAAACCACCATAGCCGGATTTCATGCAGGCGATTTCCGCCCAACTGCTTTCCAGGCACAGCCCGTCCACCAATTCCTGCCAGGGACGAATGGCGTGAAGGGCACTACCGCCGGAAAAAGGAGAAACGGAAGCATTGGTGGAGACACCGGTATCGGCAGGGACACTGGTATCATTACGATCAACAGCAGCAGCAGATATTTCTTTTTCTTTTGCTGCTGTTGTTATTATATCTCTTATATTCTCTTTTTGCTGTAGATTTTCATTCGATAAACCACTGATATTCGGAGTATTGCAATTTATTTCAGATTCATTTCCATCGCGATTTTTGTCCATTGTCTGCCTGTTTTTCGTCGAAAAGCCGGCATTTTTGCCCGGTTTTACATCATTGTCCGGGTACTTTTTGCCATTTTGCCCACTGTTTTCCGCTATGTTTTCTTCTGCTTTTTGCGGTTCTACAACGCATTTCGTATTGAGCTGCACAGGTGAAAAACAACTGTCGGTGACGGTGAACAAACCGAAATCCGTAACGATCTTCATCATATAAGGATAGGTAAAATTACGAGTGGCAAAAGGTTTCAGGTATTTCAGCTCCGCTTCCATATCAGGCAGCAGGCTCAGCTTTTCCATTATATACCAGTAGGCGCCGTAAGCCTTGCCGCCTTCCTGACGGAGCATGTTCTGGATGCGGGGATCATTGAAAGCCATAATCTCATGTTTAAGGTAAAAGTGCTTATTCATTTCTGCTTAATTCTGTTTTAAATAATTTATCTTTTTGACTCTGCAAAGATCCGACATATATACCAATATACCAAAAACGGCTTTTCGCGAAAAAAGCCGTTTTTACCCTATTTGAAAGTCAAAAGAAGAAGAAGAAATCACTCCTTTGGATAAAGTTCAGAATACAACTTATACAGTTCATCTTCAATGCTTTTGACATTCAACACATTACCACTACCGTCCGCATCCATGAAGTTTATAAGCAGATGTAAAGTATTAGCAAGCAAGCGGGCTCCATGCAATCCTTCTCCCCCATTCCGGCTGACAAGCAGATGTACAAATGGAATCAAGAAAAGTATACGCTCTTCATACTCCACACGTAAACAACTGTGACACTGCGACAAACACTCCATTGCGCGATGCAATTCTTCACTCTCTTTCTCAAAAACAACATGAAAACCTTTCCCGCGGAAAAGCTTCACATCCTCAATAGGATTTTTTTAGCCATAATTGTACTATTTGAAAATTGTTTATTTATAATATGATAACATATCGAATACAAAATTAGTAATACTTCACCGGAATATCGTAATTTCGCAGGATTTTATACTCAGTTTTTTCACCTTGCAAAACACTGACAATAAAAAAAGGAAAGATAGATAATAAGGTACGTGTATATGTATAAACCTTCTTTATATAAATATTTAAAATAGGACAATAGCAGATAGATCGTAATTTTATCGGATAAACATCAAAACACAAAGAGCCGCCACGGAACACCTTCCGGGCGACTCTTCTTTCATAGAAGTAATGTAACAGAAAGAGAGTATAATACAGAGATTTAGTCTTGTCCTCCTCCCAATGCTTGGAACAGATTAATTAAGCTTTGTATTTCGGTAAAATGATTGGCAGTTTGCGACAGTTGCGCACTTAGCAAAGTCTGCCGGGCCGTAAGCACTTCCAGATAGGTGGTGTTACCATGCTCCATCAGCAAAGAAGTACTTTTCAGGGCAGTTTGCAGAGAAGCAACCTGTTTATCCAACAGTAGTTTCTTCCCCTGGCTGGTCTGGTAAGCCGTCAAGGCATCGTTCACCTCACTGCCTGCATTGAGCAAGCTCTGCTGGAAACCAAGTGCAGCCTCTTCCTGCCGTGCACGGGCAATGCGGTATTGAGCCACAACCTGCCCCCGATTGAAAAGCGGCTGCGTCAATGAACCTACAGCAGATGCCAGAAACTTGCCCGGATTGAGAATCATGCTTCCTGCCGAGTTCGTCCAACCGGCATTTCCACTTAAAGTAATGGAAGGATAGAAAGCAGAACGAGCCTGATTCGTACCATAGAATGCTGCCTCGAGCGAACGTTCGGCACTACGGACATCCGGTCGCCCGGAAAGCATCTGCACAGGAATACCTACCGAGAAGTCGGCGGGGAATTGCTGCTGCTGCAAGCTGCCACGTTCGTAGTGACGGGGTGTTTCGGCAAGCAAAAGGGCAAGACTGTTCTCGGTCTGGCTGATCTGCTTCTGCAAGTCGAGCACAGAGCCTTGTACCTGATAGTAAGTAGCTTCCATCTGCGATACGGCCGATTCATTCGCCATTCCGGCGTTCATCAGGGCGCGGGTGGATGCCACGGTTTCTTTCCATGCCTCTTCCGTCTGCCGGGAGATGGCGAGTTGCTCGTCCAGCATCAACAGCGTATAGTAAGTATTGGCTATTCCTGCAATCAATTGGGTACGCACAGCCTGGCGGTAGTCCTGGCTCTGGGCATACAATGCCTTGGACTGCTTCTTGGCATTGCGCATACGGCCGAAAACATCCAGTTCCCAACTGGCGGTAACGGGCAGTGAATAAGCCTGTGTAGCCTTATGCGTATCGAAGCTGCTCACAGTGCCCTGCGGAGCAAGAGCAAAAGCAGGAAGGAAGGCAAGCTTGGCAGACATCAGCGTTGCCTGTGCCTCTTCTACGCGAAGCTCGGCAGACTGATAGTCGGTGTTATTCTGCAATCCCTGCTCGATGAGGGATTGCAAATGAGGATCGGTAAAGAGCTCCCGCCAATCCATATTACCCAGACTGGCAGTGTCTTCGGCCACTACTTCCCCACCATAAAGCTGGTCGGGGACAGAAGTAACGGGCTCGTATTTGGTATAGATGCCACAACCGCTCAGCAGCAGGCCGGTGACAGCTAATGTGATGATTTGTTTTTTCATTCTTCAGTATCTTTAATATGTTTCCGGGAATTGATCTTATCAATAATGCACCATAGAATCAAGGCAATGCAATATGCCACCACCTGCTCTATCCAGAATATTTCACCTTGATACATCATTCCTCCTTCATTTATTTACTACTTCGTTCAGCTTCACTCTTCTCCTTTTCAAGCAACACCTGCACGTCTGCTTCTTCTTCCATCGGCGGACGGATTTTTTCCTGCAGGAACTCGAAGATGATGTAGAACACAGGTACCACGAAGAGCAGAGCCAGCGTTCCGACAAGCATACCGCCTACAACACCCGTACCCAGTGAACTGTTACCATTGGCACCTGCACCGGAAGAGAACATCAACGGAAGCATACCGAAGATCATCGTCAGTACCGTCATCAGGATAGGACGCAGACGGACTTGTGCGGCAGAGTAAGCAGACTCCACAATACCCATACCCTTACGGCGACGCTCTATGGCATATTCCGTAATCAGGATAGCCGTCTTGGCCAGCAGACCGATCAACATAATCACACCCGTTTGCAGATAGATGTTGTTTTCAAGTCCGAGGAACTTGGCAAAGAGGAACGATCCCATCAACCCGAACGGAACGGAGAAAATAACGGCAAACGGTACCAGGAAACTCTCATAAAGACATGCCAGAATCAGATAGATCAGGAATACACAAATGGCATAGATGAAAATCGTCTGTCCGCCACCGGTACTTGCTTCTTCACGAGCCATACCTCCGTATTCATATCCGTAGCCCGTAGGCAGAACCTGTTCAGCCACTTCTTCGATAGCCTTTTGCACTTCACCCGAAGAGTAACCTTCGGCAGGGTTCACATTGGCTGCAATGGAGCTGTAGAGGTTGAAACGGTTGGTAGTTTCCGGCCCCAACACTTTCTTCAGTGTCACGAACTGGCTTACCGGAGCCATTTCTGCGCCATTGCGTACAAACATGTTGTCCAGTGACTGCTCGTCCAGGCGATACTCAGGTGAAGCCTGCATCATCACACGATACACTTTACCAAACTGGTTATAGTTGGAAATGTATGCACCACCACAGTAGCTGCCCAATGCATCGAGCACTGCACCCGGAGAAATTCCTGCACGCTTACATTTGGCTGCATCGACTTCTACCGATACCTGCGGGAAGTTAATGGCGTAAGCGGTATAAGCCATATCTACTTCGGGACGCTGGTTCAAGGCACCCAAATAGTCTATTACCGCCTGGTAGAACGTTGCCATATCGCCACCGGTCCTGTCCTGAAGGTTCAGCTCGATAGAGTTACCCATACCATAACCCGGAATCATACCCGGCTGGAAACTGAATACTTGTGCTTCCTTGATACCGTAGAACTGCCCATTGAGGCGGGCAACCACCACATCCGAACTATGATCTTTCCCTTTCCGTTCACTCCAGTCCTTCAGACGGACAATAATGGTACCGTAAGAAGTTCCCTGGCCGGATATAAGTCCATAGCCTGCTACGCGGGCATAATGTTCTATTTCGGGCGTATCTTGAAGAATACTTTCAAGCTTATCCATTACCCTCGTTGTTTCATCGAGCGTGCTTCCCGGAGAGATGCTGACGTTCACCATGATGACGCCCTGGTCTTCCTGCGGAACAAGCCCTGTCTTAGTAGTACTCATCAGATAAACCAGCAATACAACAGCAGCTATCAATGAGGTCCACACCATCCAGCGGTGACGGATGAAGTACATCACACCTTTCTTATATTTACCCAGCACGGCATTGAATGAAGCATTGTAAGCTGCACGCACCCGGCCGTTGATACTCTTGGCGCTCTTGGTTCCGTCCGACGGGCGCATCATGATGGCACACAGAGCCGGACACAACGTCAGAGCCGAAATCATAGAGATACCTACGGCAGTTGCCATCGTGATACCAAACTGTGTATAGAACACACCGGAGGTTCCACCCATGAACGTCACAGGAATAAACACAGCCATGAACACACAGGTACAGGAAACGATAGCCATCGTTACATCTCCCATCGCATCTTTGGTAGCGAGATAAGCCGATTTATATCCGGCATCGAACTTGGATTGCACCGCTTCCACCACCACAATGGCATCATCCACCACCGTACCGATGGCAAGCACCAATGCAAACAGCGTCAGGATGTTGAGACTGAACCCGGCAGCCACCAGGCAGGCGAATGTACCCACCAGCGACACGATGATGGAGATGGACGGAATGAGCGTACTTTTGAGATCCTGCAAGAAGAAGTACACCACCAGAATAACCAGAAGGATAGCAATAATCAGTGTTTCCACCACATTATGGATAGAAGCGAAAAGGAAGTCGTTCGAGCTCATCATCGTGACGAATTCCGTTCCCTCCGGAAGATTCTTTTCCATTTGCTTCATCTGGGCGGTGATTTCTTTATTCACTGCGGTTGCATTGGAACCTGCCGTCTGGAATACCATGTAGAGAACGGCAGGTTTACTATCCATTTCACTACGGAAACTATAGGTCATCGTGCCCAGTTGCACATCGGCCACGTCTTTCAGGCGGAGCACAGAGCCGTCGCTCTGCGAACGGATCACCGTATTCTGAAATTCTTCCACGCTCTTCAACCTACCGCGGTATTTCATGGTAAACTGGAACACATTCTTCGAACTTTCGCCTAACGAACCGGTAGGAGCTTCAATGTTCTGTTCGCCCAACACGGCCGTTATGTCCGAAGGAACCAGGCTGTATTGTGCCATCCGCTCCGGCTTCAGCCAGATACGCATACTATAGGTATCACCCAACTCCATAACGTCTCCTACCCCTTCGATACGTTTGATCTGGGGAAGTACGTTAATATCCAGATAGTTGGCAAGGAAGGTCTGATCGTAACGTCCATCGTTGCAGACCATAGCACCGATCTGTAGGAAGCTAGTCTGACGTTTCTGCGTGCTTACACCGATTTTAGTTACCTCGGCGGGCAGCAATCCCTGTGCCTTGGCTACACGGTTCTGTACATTTACCGCCGCCATGTCGGGGTCGGTGCCTTGTTTGAAGTAAACCTGTATAATAGCCAGACCGGAATTGGAAGCTGTGGAAGTGATATACATCATATTCTCCACACCATTGATACTTTCTTCCAACGGCATGATAACGCTGTTCATCACTGCCTCAGCATCGGCACCCGTATATTGGGCGCTTACATATACCGTAGGAGGCACAATGTCAGGATACTGCTCTACCGGCAGCGTAAGGAGCGAAATAAGCCCTATGACCAGAATCAGCACGGAGATGGATATAGCCATCACCGGCCGCTTTATAAATATGTTTCCTTTCATAATTTAATCTCCTCCTTATTTAACTTGCGTACCCTCACGCATCAACCCGGCACCTTCTGATACGATTTCATCACCGGGGTTCAGTCCGCTCAGCACCACATATTCGCGCCCGTCGCTGATGCCGGATACTGTGACCAGCGTAGAGACGGCTTTACCATCCACTACCTTATATACTACTACTTTATCCTGCATCTGCACTGTGGCTCCCTGCGGAATGGCAATACAATCTTTATAAATGCTCGGTACCACTACCGTACCGGACGCTCCGCTATGAAGCAGGCGTGATTCATTAGGAAATACTACACGCGCCATTACAGTACCTGTCTGGCGGTCGATAACTCCGCTGATGGATTCTATTATACCTTTCTTATTATATACCGAATTATCATTCAATACCAATTCCACTTCCGGCATGTTCTTCAATGCTTCGTCCATGCTGCCGTACTGGCGGGTAAGAGCCAACAACTGATTTTCGTTCATGGAGAAATAGACATACATATCCGAGTTATCACTAACCGTAGTCAACGGATAAGGTATGTTGGCACTTACCAATGCACCTGCACGATAGGGCAATGCACCCACCACTCCGTCACTGGGACTTTTCACTTCAGTATAGGAGAGGTTGTTGCGGGCATTTGTTTCCTGTGCCTCGGCCTGCGTCAATTGTGCTTTGGCGGTGAGGAATGTATTCTCAGCCGTTTTCAGGCTGAACTCTGAAACTACTTTTTGCGCATACAGTTCTTTGTTACTCTTGTAGGTGAGTTCGGCGGTAGCCATTGCAGCACGTGCAGCCTCTACGTTGGCGGTGGCAGTTTTAAGCGCAGCTCTGTACGGAATCTGATCGATAACGAAAAGTAATTGTCCGCGACGCACTGTCTGCCCTTCGGTTACACAAAGTTTTTCGATAGTACCCGATACCTGCGGATAGATGTCGATATCCTGCCGCCCGCGAATAGTAGCCGAATATGAGGTGGAAAGCTCCTTATCCGCCACTTCTACTTTCATAGTTGCATAAGAAGGTTTCACTCCCGCATCTGTTGCCTGCTTACAAGATGCCATCCACACTGTACAACCGACAATCCCTATCAGCCGTAACCATTTTTTGTTCACTGTAATCATACTTTCTCTTAATTGTCATTTGTTAAAACTGGGACAAATGTAGGAGAAAGGAACAAGGGTATAGTGACCAATTTTCCCCCAAGAATGTTCCATTTTCGTTATTTACCATTTTCAATGCTAACTAATTATCAATAAGCAACATATAGGACAAAATTAAAGGCTTATAGGACATCCTGTTTTCCTCATAATTCACCAACTTTGCAAAAAGAAAAAAGGAAATAATATGGAAAAAGAGAACATTAAGACCGTTACCATTGAAGACTTTAAGAACAGTCAGCATATTCTTGACTATTTAGACGATGACTTCGCGATAGTGAACAGTCTGGATGGAATACCTTATAGTAATGAAATAGTCAGACTGGAATGTTTCCTCATTGCCGTCTGCATAGAAGGATGCATTCAACTGGACATCAACAATAAGACTTACCAATTGCAACCGGGCGATTTACTACTGGGTCTCCCTAACACCATTATCGGACATACGATGATGAGTCCTAAATATAAGATAAGGCTTGCGGGGTTCTCCACCCGTTTCCTGCAACGTATCCTCAAGGTAGAAAAAGACACATGGGATACCGCCATTCATATCCACAACAATCCGATAAAATCTATTAGCAGAGAGAATGATAACAGCATTTTTAAATACTACGGAGAGCTAATTATGGCAAAGATTAATGATGAGCCTCATTGTTACCACAAAGCAGTAGTACAACATCTGTTTTCTGCTCTTTTCTGCGAGATGCTGGGTTATCTCAACAAGGAAATTGCCGACTCAGAGAAAGCGTTTTCGAAAGAAGGCATCAAGCAGGCTGACCATATTCTACGGAAATTCATGGAATTACTGTCGAAAGATAATGGTATGCATCGTTCTGTGACTTACTTTGCCGATGCACTTTGCTATACGCCCAAGCATTTTTCAAAGGTCATTAAGCAAGCGTGCGGCAGGGCTCCACTGGACCTGATAAATGAGACTGCCATAGAGCACATCAAATACCGGCTGAAACATTCGGATAAATCCATCAAAGAAATTGCAGAAGAATTCAACTTCCCGAATCAATCCTTTTTCGGGAAGTATGTGAAGGGGCATTTGGGAACATCACCGATACGGTATAGGAGTGAGAGGGAAGGGTGAGATTCATTATGGAAAAGAAAGGAATAAAGGAGTGATAAGGTGGTAATATAAATCTATTTGCCTACTTTATTTGTTACTTATCTGAACGATTAGTAACAAATCACCAATTATGAAATATAAATCTTTGTCCTTATTAATAATTGCCCTGCTTTCCGCCTGTACGCTCGGAGCGCAGAACCGCAAAAAAGTCGGAGTAGTACTGAGTGGCGGTGGCGCCAAAGGCGTGGCGCACATCGGAGCGCTGAAAGTGATAGAAGAAGCCGGAATACCGATAGATTATGTAGTAGGTACCAGTATGGGAGCCCTCGTCGGCGGACTATACTCTATCGGCTACACCCCACAGCAATTGGATAGCATTGTCAATGCACAAAACTGGAAGTTTCTGCTGTCTGATACCCCCGATCCGGAAACTACATTGCTGAGCGAAAAGCTAAAGGAAGAACAGTACTTGCTCTCTGTTCCGATTGCCGGAAAATCAGCGCATGTATCCGATGCAGGGATTATAAAAGGAAGAAACATATCACAGTTGCTTTCCGAATTGACAGTGGGTTATCATGACTCTATCTCCTTCAACCGACTCCCCATCCCATTCGCTTGCGTATCGGACAACATAGTAAATGGCAGCAAGGTCGTTTTCCACAACGGTATACTGGCCACTGCAATGCGTGCCAGCATGTCTATTCCGGGGGTATTTGCCCCGGTTTATCTCAATGGCAAAGTGCTGGTAGACGGCGGACTGATAGATAATTACCCCGTAGATATAGCCCGGCAAATGGGAGCGGAAATTATTATCGGAGTCGATGTACAGAATCCATTAATGAAAGCGGATGAGCTGACAAGCCTCTCGAGCGTGCTGGGACAAATTATAAACCTGGTGGGGGAAGAAAGCTACAGAAAAAATGTAAAGGATAGTAACATACACATACAGGTAGATGTGGATGGATACTCGGCAGCAAGTTTCAACTCTGAAGCATTGGACACATTGATGCGCAGGGGCAAAGAGGCCGCCATGAAAGATTGGGAAAAACTGATTGCACTGAAAAAAGAAATAGGTATCGGCACGGAGTATCGCGCAGAATATCCCGGTCCTTTCAAAATACCAACGCGCACCATGCTGGATACGATCCCCTCCGTAGCACAAATTACTCCGCATGAAAAGCCGGTGAACACTATAAATATAGGAGGCAGATTTGATAATGAAGAGTTAGCCGTATTGTTACTGAATGCAAGGGCATATCTCGGAAAACAGAAGAAATCGCAACTAAGCGCCACTACCCGTCTGGGCAAGCGGACTTTCGGACAACTGGAGTACACGTACTCACTACGCAATAATTGGGACCTCAGTACAGGATATCAGATAGGATATAATGACTTCAATCTTTATAAAGAAGGTGACCGGCTGATGAATCTGACTTATGTGCATCACATGGCTTGGATAGGATTTACGAAAAGCTGGTGCAAGTTGCTTGTCAAGGCAGGTATTCATTTTGAGAAGTATAATTATCACGACTGGCCGTCGGGGCCGGATATCTCTATCACCAAATCAAGTGACAAGGCTTTGCTCAGTTATCAGGCCAGTGTCATGTACAATAGTCTGAATAACCAACGGTTCTCCACGCAGGGAATGGAATGGGAAGCATCGTACAGGCTCTATACGGATAACATGATAGCTTACGGTTCGGGTAGTCCCGTATCGGTATTTCAGACACATTGGAGCGGATATTTCTCACCGAACCGGGTATTTACCATCATGCCGTCGGTATATGGCAGGGTAGTTGGAAAAAATACGCAATCGCTGGCGATATCGAACTTTGTAGGTGGAAATGTACCGGGAAGATACATGGAACAACAAATTCCTTTCACGGGTATCAATCACATCGAAATAAGTCCGGATGCTATGCTGACGGGGATATTGGGAGTCAGAGCACGAACTTACAAGAACCAGTACATCGTAGTGCGGGGCAGTTACGGACGGACAGCCAACAAAATAGAAAATCTGTTTGGTGGAACAAATACCCATGGATTGGCGGGAGGCAGCATAGGATATTGCTACAACAGTATTATAGGACCCATCGAAGCGGAACTTAACTATTCGAATCAGTCCAAGAAGCTGGGATACTATATTGGAGTGGGATTTACTTTTTAATATATTATTCTTTAGCCTCCTCCTGTGGAATACGGATAGCAGTGTATAGCTCAAGTATGGCGGCAACCGTCAGACACACAATCCACTCATTTCCGTGAGTGAAGAACATGAATGCGCCGGTGAGCACCAATAGCAACGCACCGAAAATCTGTTGGCGGCGGAGGCGTTTTACATTGGCCCTACTACTCTTGGAAGGAGAATTGATCTGGGCCAATGCCACCATAGTAGCACCGATTGTATAAACATAGGGAGCAACCTCCCAGCCGGTGATGTAGACGGCAGCACCAAACAGTACCATCAAAGCGCCTACTGTAAACAAAGCAGGTATCAGGGATTTCATTTTTCGATGTCTTCTTCAAATACGTAAATATCCTCATTCGGTTTCTTCATCAGGTACTTCTCACGCGCAATACGCTCGATGGCACCGGAATCTACAGCCAGTTCGTTCAGCCGTTCCGTATTCTCTTCATATTCCGCCCGGTATTTCTCAATCTCAGAATTCAGGCGACTGATTTCATTCGCATAACCCATACGGCGCACGATGCTGTTTTCATCCAGAAAACCTACAACCACTACAAATGCAGCAAACGTAATCAAGTATTTACGCCTGCGGACAAAAGCCCAAAGTGTCGCTAATTTATCCATTGATAAACAAATTAATAATTAAAGAATTAATAATTAAAAAGAAACCGGGAGGGGATTCTTCGCCTACAAAGATAAGGGGAATAACTGAGAAATTCCTTTTTTTTATGTACATTTGCACAAATTGTAATGGACAAGAATATCCCAAATCATGGAAAATTATATCGTATCGGCACGAAAATATCGCCCTACGACCTTTGAGTCGGTAGTGGGACAACGTGCCCTGACTACTACGCTGAAAAATGCCATCGCTACCGGCAAACTGGCACATGCCTACCTGTTCTGCGGTCCGCGCGGTGTGGGAAAGACTACTTGCGCCCGCATCTTCGCCAAGACCATCAACTGTATGAGTCCTACTGCAGAAGGTGAAGCGTGCAACCAATGTGAATCGTGTACAGCGTTCAACGAACAGCGGTCATACAACATCCATGAACTGGATGCCGCATCCAACAACTCCGTTGACGATATCCGCCAACTGGTGGAACAGGTGCGTATTCCGCCCCAGATAGGAAAATATAAAGTATATATCATCGACGAGGTACACATGTTGTCCGCTTCGGCTTTCAACGCTTTCCTGAAAACACTGGAAGAACCACCCCGTCATGCCATCTTTATCCTAGCAACTACAGAAAAGCACAAGATTCTGCCTACTATCTTGTCCCGTTGCCAGATATATGACTTTAACCGCATCAATGTGGATGATACGGTTGCCCATCTGGCATATGTTGCTTCAAAAGAAGGAATTACTGCCGAACCGGAAGCCTTGAATGTCATTGCACTGAAAGCTGACGGCGGCATGCGTGATGCTTTGTCTATTTTCGACCAGGTAGTCAGCTTCACCGGTGGGCACATCAGTTACCAAAGTGTTATTGAAAACCTGAATGTACTGGACTACGAATATTATTTCCGGTTGACGGATCATTTTCTGGCAAACCAGATCAGCGATGCATTGCTGTTACTGAATGATGTGCTGAATAAAGGTTTCGATGCCAGCCATTTCGTAACAGGATTGTCATCCCACTTCCGTGATTTACTTGTGAGTAAAGATCCCGCCACCCTGTCACTACTTGAGGTAGGTGCCAGCATCCGGGAGCGCTACCAGACACAGGCACAGAAATGTCCGCTACCTTTCCTGTATCGCGCTATGAAGCTTTGTAATGATTGCGATTTAAATTACCGCGCCAGTAAAAACAAGCGGTTACTGGTGGAACTGACTCTGATACAGATTGCCCAGCTTACCGCCGAGGGGGACGACGTCAGTGGTGGGCGTGGCCCTAAACAATCTATCAAACCCATATTCTCACAGCCTGCCGCCGCTCAGCAGCCACAGGCCGCACATGCTATGCCCCAACCGCAAGCAACAACTGCCACTCCGGCACAACCCCAGCCGGTGCAACAAGCTCCTGCAGCCCAGGCTGTCCCTGCATCTCCGCAAGTCCAACAGCCTTTTGGTTCGCAAACAGCTGCCATGCGCCCCACTCCTACTGCCGTATTAATGGCACAAGGAAAAGAGGAAAAGAAAATCCCTGTTATGAAGATGTCCGGTTTAGGAGTCTCAATCAAGCATCCACGGGGTGAAGAAGAAAAAAGGCAAGTAGCAGTATCAGCAACACAGCAAAATGTACAGCCTGAAGAAGATTTTATCTTCAATGAAAAAGATGTCAACTACTACTGGCAGGAATATGCCGGACGCCTACCCCAAGAGCAAACCGCCCTTGCCAAGCGTATGCAGGTTATTCACCTGACAATGCTGGATACAACTACATTTGAAGCCGTGGTGGAAAATGATATTGCAGCCAAAGAATTCACAGACCTGATCCCTACTCTGCAAGGCTACTTGCGCAAACGACTGAAAAACAGCAAAGCAACGATGACTGTCCGCGTCAGTGCCCCCACTGAAAAAGTGCGCGCATACAGCCGTGTGGAGAAATTCCAGTTGATGGCACAAAAGAATAATGCCTTAATGCAATTGAAAGAAGAATTCGGTTTAGAGCTTTATTGATGATTATAATTAAGTAATTGCAGTTTTTACCCAACAAATACTTTTGTTTTTTTAGTTTTATCATTACATTTGCGGATGAACTAACAAAACATATCTTTTACTTTGAGAAAAATTGCGATAATATCAGCAGTAACAGGCTTTTTGCTCTTCTCTTTTGCAGCAGGAACACACGCCACCAGTACAGACAAAGAACGTCTGACTGCTTTGCAATCTCTCATAACCAAAGAGGTTCCTTATGATGCCAACATACCGATAGACAGCATTATATCATGGACCGATGAACTGGCTCCCACACTGAAATCTCCCAAAACAGAAGAAGCTTACTTCACTTTAGTTCTGTGGGAAGTGAATGCATATATCATGCGAGGAGACCTCAGTCTGGCAATAGACCGGGCACGATTAATGTACGAATATGCTAAAGATATAAAATCCAATTTCGGTATCGCTCTTTCCAACCAGGCTATTGGACAGGCTTATTCGGCCTCCAACATACAGGATAAAGCCTTGAGCTCTTATATGGATGCACTGCGTTACCTGCCCGAAAACAACCCGCAAACCTACCGGTTATTGGTGAAAATCTCCACGCAACTACAACAAATGAATCGCCTGGAAGAGGCCATGGAATATGTAGAGAAGCTGAATCCGCTTCTTGAACAGAATCCGGAACATCCGCTTGCCATCCCCATACTTATAGAAAATGCAACTTATTACATCTCATCGGGAGATCAGGATACTGCACTCCAGTATCTGCACCAGGCAGACTCGATTTACAAAAACCATACTCATGAAATAGCCCATGAGTTTTCCATCAACTATTACACTGCTGCCTGTTATCGCGCATTGGCTGCCGATTACCACGACAAAGAGAAGGCTGATGAAGCCTTGGCACTTTATAACCAGCTTCTGGAAGTGGTATCCAATAATAAACGCTCGCTGGAGTACCGCTGGATTTGTGCGGAAAAGATCTATTTATATAAACTGCTGGGGCACTTTGATGAAGCCTGCCAGATTTATAAGGAACTATACAGTGTTACTGATACCCTTGCATCAAAAAGCTATATCCGGCAGATTAATGCCCTGAAAGCTACTTATCAGGTTGATGAGATAGAACTGGAAAACAAGGCACAGCAGAACAAGATGGTTGTTGTTCTTATCTTCATCGGATTAGGATTACTGACTTTCATCTCTATGCTTGCCATCTGGCTTAGAAGACAGAAGAAAGTAGTAGTAATGTCTACGGAAACTCTGGAACAATTGCGTCATAATGCTGAAAATGCAACACGTGCCAAGAGTATATTCTTATCAAATATGAGTCACGAGATACGAACTCCTCTCAATGCTCTGTCCGGCTTTTCTGCATTACTGACGGAAGAGGGCTTAGATGACTCTACCCGGAGACAATGTACCGACATCATCCAACAGAACTCCGAACTTCTGCTGAAATTGATTAATGATGTGATCGACTTGTCGAGTCTGGAATTTGGGAAAATGCAATTCAGCATAGCCGAACATGATGCTGTGGCAATTTGCCGGAATGTAACCGACACCGTAGGTAAAGTAAAACAAACTCAAGCAGAATTATTGTTTGAAACATCACTGGAAGAATTATACATTGAAACAGATGACTCTCGTCTGCAGCAAGTGCTGATAAATCTGCTGATCAATGCAACCAAATTTACCCCTGACGGTAGTATCACGCTAAAATTGGAAAAGCAATCGGAAAAGATGGCTTTGTTCTCTGTAACAGATACCGGTTGCGGTATTCCGAAAGAAAAACAGGCAAGCATATTCCAGCGTTTTGAAAAACTGGATGAAAATGCGCAAGGAAGTGGACTTGGCTTATCTATCTGTCAGTTAATTATTGAGCATATCGGTGGCAAAATATGGATTGACCCGGATTATACAGGAGGCTCCCGTTTCGTTTTCACACATCCAATACACCAGACACGCAATAACTCAAAGAAGGAGGATTAATCATGATGAAGCGGTGGATCATACTATGTCTGGCTTTTAGTTCCGGCTTATTATCAGCCAATGCTGGAAGTACTGTTGTAAAAGACAGCCTGTTGCGCATTTATGTCTCTGCTCCACACGATTCTACCCGGTTGGACGTGCTGCATGATATTGCCCGGTTGGACCAGCAGACACCGGTATTCCTTTATTATGAAAACAAATTGTTGCAAGAAGCTACCGCGCAGAACAATCTGCGATATCAGAGTCTTGCCACCTACGAACATATCATCTACTTCTTCAACAAACTGGACTTGGTGCGCGTCACGCAATGGATGGGCAAAATGGAAAATCTGGCAGAGAAGCATAACTATTACAATGACTACTTCAAAGCCAAGAAGTTGCAGATAGAAATGTACACGATCAACCAGCAGATAGAATTTGCCATCTATGAAGCAAACATCATGTACGAGAAAGCTAAGAAGCTAAACGACCGAAATGGTATGCGGGAAGCATGTCTCTGTCTGATGACCAGTTACATAGCTACACTACGCTATGAAGAAGGAATACAAGCATTAGAGGAAGCTTTCCAACTGATGAGTCCGCAAGATAGTCCGATGGACAAGATCAGTTTACTGTCCAAAGCTATTCTGGTTTATTCGTTCCTGCACGAAAATGACAAGATGTTCTCTTCTCTGGAACAGATGCAAACAGCCATAAACGAACTGATAACTGCTAATCCTGCACTACAAAACGCATATTCCGCATTATACATGGGGATAGAAACCCAATATGCCCTTTACTATATCCGCACAAAGGATATGGAGAAAGCATGGGAACACTTGCAGAAAGTGGATGAGTATTATACTCCCAACACTTTCCTGCCTTATCAGATCTCCCGCTTGCAAGCCTATGCAGAATATCACCGTTCGCTAAATGATTACAAGAAATCCCTGGAATATCTGGATGATGCGATTCGCTTGGTAAAGCAAATGTCTTTCCCAGATGTTATCTTGTACACTGCCATGAAGGCAGATATATTGGTAGATATGGGACGGGCAAACGAATCTCTTGACATCTATAAAAAAGTGATGCGCGACAAGGACTCACTCTATAGAAATCTGTCGCACACACAAATGGAACAGATACAAAGTTTGTATGACATGGACAAACTTCTGCTGCAAAGAGAGCAATGGCGTGCTAAAATCCATATAATCTTTTTGGCTGTAATAGGAACAGCCCTACTGGCTCTTATTACTTTTGTAGTCAACATGTATCTCAGTCGGAAACGATTACAAAGAGATGCCAAAGAAGCCGCCCGGTTGAATCAGGTTGCAGAAGAAGCCAATGAGGTAAAAAGCCGCTTCCTTGCGAATATGAGTTATAACATCCGTATTCCGCTAAACAATGTCGTGGGATTTTCTCAACTGCTCTCTACGGATATGGGACTGGATGAAAAGGAAAAACAGGAGTATTCCGAAATTATCCAGACCAATTCTACCGAACTGATTCAGCTGGTAAACGATGTACTCGATCTCTCACGTCTGGAAGCCAAAATGATGAAGTTCCAGATACAGGAATGCGAGATACGGGAAATGTGCAGCGACCTGGTAGGAATGGCCCGGATAAATAGTGACGGACATATCCACGCCCAACTGGAAACGGATGTGGAAAGCCAGGTACTCAGAATGGATGCCAATCGCTTCAATCAGGCAGTGATAAATATGTTACTCTATCCTGTACCCAATGATACCGACCGCGAAGTAAAGATGAGACTGGAAAGGGATGAAAGAAATGAATTGCTGATCTTCCATATTATCAATAGTCCATTAGCGGATCCTGCATTTTCATCTCAGCAGGTCTCCATACGACTTAAGATTAATCAGTTGCTATTTGAGCACTTTGGTGGGAGTTTCATAATAAGCGAAGAAGAAGGTACCCCTATTACATTTACCATTTCCTATAAGGAATAGCATCTACTCAAAGTAGAAAGTGAGCACTATCATACGTGAAGTGATTTTATCAACAGATTGTGTAAACTTCAATAACGATCGATCTGTAAGGTCCTTACGTTCTTTCTTAATCAGATTTGCCAGACCGAAACAAAATTTCAGCTCGGGTATTAACTTGAAATAGGGTAAGTAAAAATCGCATCCTAACCCTACTTCCACATAACAATCGAAAGGCTTTACCAATAAAGCTCCCTGCTTCTTCACACTGAAGTCGTAAGTAGGAGCAATACCTGCCACCACATAGGGACGGTAGTTATTGAAACGCTCAGCAGCAAACTTCAAATCTATCGGAACCGAAAGGTAGGCAGACTTCATGGATTGGGAGTACTCCTCACCACTGGCTTGTTCGCGGAACACGACTTTCTTATCTCCAAAATGCAGTGTTGGGATAAAACGTAGAGAAAGGAAAGTATTCAGATACAGTTCGCCCAACACCCCCACCGTAAATCCGGGAGAATACTCAGGAACATCTGCAAACCAAGTCTGACCATCTTCCGTCACATAGCCCGTATTCACCAATTTATAGTCTTGCACATGAATGCCTGCTAAAAAGCCATAGTGCCACTTTCGCTGGTCGATATACGGGCGATTTTGCACCTTCCGCTTCTGTGCCGAAGCACCGAAAGCAAGGAGTAAAGTAAGGATTATCAGACAAATGCGCTTCACAACCCTAAAACGATGAAAGTGACATTTTATTGCACATGTACTCCCATTTTCTCTTCTTTATTATTTAGACAAGGTACAAATTAAGGGAATTTAAACATGATTGGTAACAACTAATCAAGAAAACCGCTATTTTTGCCGAACTAATTAGTACTAATAATTTAAAATTTGAAGAAAATGGCTTACGTAATTAATGACAGTTGTGTTGCTTGTGGTACTTGTATTGACGAATGTCCGGTAGGAGCTATCTCTGAAGGTGATATCTACTCTATCGACCCTGAAACTTGCACAGATTGTGGTACCTGTGCTGATGTTTGTCCGTCTGAAGCAATTCACCCGGCAGAATAATAACAACACTCAAAGACAAAGAAAAGCCCGGTTCCATAACTGAAGCCGGGCTTTCTCATTTATATACTTTCTCTTATTTCAGTTCAGCCAATGCTGCCTTGATACGACGGATAGCTTCTACAATATTCTCATCACTGGTTGCATAGCTCATGCGGATACACTCAGGTGCACCGAATGAAGCACCACCCACACATGCCACGTGGGCAACCTCCAACAGATACATTGCCAAATCATCCGAGTCGCCAATCTTACGGTCACCAACAGACTTACCAAAGAAAGAATCACATTTCGGGAACAGATAGAAAGCACCCTGCGGTACATTCACTTCGAATCCCGGAACTTCCTTCGCCAACTTCACAATCAAATCACGACGACGCTCAAAAGCTTTACGCATTTCTTCTACCGGAGCCTGTGTTCCAGTGTAAGCAGCTTCAGCAGCCTTCTGAGATACAGAACAAGGACCTGAAGTATATTGACCTTGCAACTTGTTGCAGGCTTTTACAAGCCATTCCGGTCCGGCAATAAAACCAATACGCCAGCCTGTCATAGCATACGCCTTAGAAACACCGTTTACGATTACCGTACGATCTTTCATTTCAGGGAATTGGGCAATACTCTGGTGCTTGCCGATATAGTTGATATGCTCATAAATCTCATCAGCAATTACGATTACTTGAGGATGTTTTGCCAGTACGTCAGCCAAGCCTTTCAACTCTTCCTGAGTATAAACTGAACCGGTCGGGTTAGAAGGAGAACAAAGAATCAGAGCCTTAGTCTTCGGAGTGATAGCAGCTTCCAACTGTGCGGGAGTAATCTTGAAATCCTGTTCGATACCGGCAGTAACAATAACCGGAGTACCTTCAGCCAGTTTCACCATTTCCGGATAACTTACCCAATATGGAGCGGGCACAATAACTTCATCACCCGGGTTCACCAGTACCAGCACTGCATTGCAGACTGATTGCTTAGCACCATTGGCACATGAGATTTGTGCGGCTGTATATTCCAGACCGTTTTCCTTTTTCAGTTTCTCCACGATTGCATTGCGCAAAGCCGGGTATCCCGGAACAGGAGAATAGCGAGAGAAGTTGTCGTCTATCGCTTTTTTCGCAGCCTCTTTGATGTGATCAGGAGTATTAAAGTCAGGCTCCCCCACACTCAGGTTAATTACGTCAACGCCTTGTGCTTTCAACTCAGCGCTCTTTTGCGACATAGCCAGCGTCGCCGACGGCGACAAACTGTTCAAACGATCTGATAATTGATTCATTTTTCTATCTATTTTATGGTTGTTGCATAAATTTGGCTGCAAATTAAGCTATTTTCTTTGATATTAGAAAACAAAACAGCAAATTACTTATTAAAATGTAACGTGTGACCCATGCGTTCTTTCTTAGTACGCAGATAACGTTCATTGTATGGATTCGGAGTTGTCTCGATAGGAACAATCTCTATAATTTCCAGACCGTAAGCCTCCAACCCGACACGTTTCACCGGATTATTCGTCATCAGTCTCATTTTGTGTACTCCCAGTTCACGCAGAATCTGAGCACCTACACCATAGTCGCGTTCATCAGCCAAATGTCCCAGGCAAATATTGGCATCTACCGTATCCAGACCGTCTTCCTGCAATTTATAGGCTTTCATCTTTTCCATCAGACCGATACCACGACCTTCCTGGTTCAGATAAACAACCACTCCCTTACCGGCTTTATCAATCATTTCCATAGCTTTGTGCAGTTGCTCACCGCAATCACAACGCTTAGAGCCAAAGATATCTCCTGTAGCACAAGACGAGTGTACACGCACCAGAATCGGTTCATCCTGATCCCATGTACCTCTAAACAAAGCCACATGTTCCAAGCCATTGGATTTCTGACGGAACGGGATCAAACGGAAATGTCCATGTTCAGTGGGCATATCTACTTCTACGCCTTCTTCCACAATGGATTCTTGTTTCAGGCGATAGGCAATCATATCACGAATAGAAATCAGCTTCAGATTAAATTCATCAGCCATCTTTCTCAACTCAGGCAGACGCGCCATGCCACCGTCCTCAGTCATGATTTCCATGAGGGCACCTGCAGGATACAAACCTGCCATACGAGCCATGTCAATCGTAGCTTCCGTATGTCCGGCACGACGCAAAACACCTTTCTCCTGAGCATACAACGGATTGATATGTCCCGGACGTCCGAACGTTGCAGGTGTAGAAGCCGGGTCAGCCAATGCCCGTATGGTAGCCGCACGGTCAGCAGCAGAAACTCCGGTAGTACAGCCTTCCAGTTTATCGATAGTCACCGTGAAAGGTGTGCCCAGTACAGAAGTGTTGTCACTTACCTGATGAGGTAAATCCAGCTCTTTACAACGGGATACAGTAATCGGTGCACAAAGTACTCCTCGCGCATGTTTCAGCATGAAGTTCACCTTTTCAGGGGTTATCTTTTCCGCAGCGATAATCAAGTCACCCTCATTTTCACGGTCTTCATCATCCACTACAATCACAAAATTACCAGCTTTGAAGTCTTCAATAGCCTCTTCTATTGTATCTAATTTCACTTTTTCCATTCTGTTTTCTCCTTTATTTATTTAGGTTATTTCAGATTAGTTTCTATTATCTTTTGAACATCTTCATTGGTTTTTATAATCCGCTCCATATCTTTATTCAACCGGATACGGAATGCCCAGATGCGGAAGTAGAAAAATAATCCTACAGGTACTACCAAGCCGCAAACCATATTCAGCCAATAATTACGGAAAGGGCGCAAATGGGCATGAACAGAAATAATAGGATAATTATTCAGCGCATTCAACAAATGAACAGATTTGGTGTTGGACATTTCGTCCACCAATTTCTCCAGACGATCATTTATGTTTTCTATCTCCTCATCATTGGAATCTGTCATCCATAATTTAAAATAATTAGGAGCACGCTTCAAAGCTTTCCTCTCAGCGTATGCACGACAATCAGCAGACAATGCCTGCAAATCAGCTGGCAGATGGGTATAATCAGGATCATGTATAATTACTTCCTTACGGAACAGATGACGTACACTACGGATACCTACAATCTTCTTGAACCAGTTAATATAAGCATCGGCATTCAGTACCACAGAGTCATTATTAGACTTATAAGTAAGGAACGCGCCCAATGGAGCCAGGATAGCCGTACTTGTCCACATACCCATCCATACAATCCACTGACCGTCACGTGCCATTTTATAACCTGTATTATTAATAATATAATAGATAATAAAGATAAGCACGGACACCACAACCGGCATTCCCAAACCACCCTTACGGATAATTCCACCCAACGGGGCACCGATAAAAAAGAATATAAGACATGCCACCGAAAGCGTCAACTTCTCGTGCCAGGACGTCATGTGGCGTCGAAGGCTGGTATCTGTCTGCGTGATGTTAAAGCTCTTGAAACTCCAATCGCTTCCCGCACTTTCCGCACGACTCACTGCAGTAGAAATAATCTTCTGTTTCTGTGATAAGGTGGCTACATTGAAAAGACTGTCTACATTGTATTCTCCCAAATGCGCCTGCTCTATTTTCAAAGTATCTGCTTTTTTCAGGTCTGCCGTGATCTTATAGGTACCATTCATGGCTTCCTTGAAATAAGCACGTCCTACACTGTCATTCTGCACTGTCATAGAATCAATACCCGCTTGCAACATCGCCATATCCTTACTGTTGGACTGGCTACTCATGATACCGGCATCCACCATATTAAAATCGGAGTTGAACTCAATGATAGCATGTTTCTCCCGGAACGCTTCCCGACGGTAAGGTACATTCTTCTGATTCATATTCTGAGACTTCAGGTTCTCAAATTGCTCTCCATTATAAAGATGCAGATATAAGTGCTGCTTATCCGCCGTCATTTCCAGACGACCGGAATCGGATTTAATAATTTGGGCATTTTCGAAACCTTTCTCAAAATTATAGATCAATACATCATAAAGCATACCCGTCTTACGGTTCTTGTGCTTCACGTACAGGTTATATCCATCTATCTCATCATAAAACACTCCCTCTGGTATATCCAATTCCGGAGACTTCTGTTTCATGGAGATTAGTAATGTCCATAACTTAGTCTGTGCCTTTGGTCCTATTACATTTTGGAAATAAAAAGAAACGCCACATATGAAAATGATAAACACAATCAATGGGCGCATAATCTTAAGTAGCGAGATACCTGCCGCTTTCATGGCAAGTAGCTCAAAACGTTCTCCAAAATTACCAAAAGTGATAAGTGCTGCCAACAAGATAGCCAATGGCAACGACGCCGGCACCAATGTCAGGGCAGAATAAAAGAAAAATTGTGCAAGGACACTCATTTCCAATCCTTTTCCCACCATCTCATCTACATACTTCCATAGGAACTGCATCATGAAGATGAAAAGGCAAATGAAAAAAGTGCCCATAAAGAGCGTACAGAAGCTCTTTAATATAAATATATCTAACTTTTTTATGCGCAGCATTTTACTCGTTTCATGCAATGAAGACACAAAATTAGCATAAAAAAGGGAGTGTGGAAAATTTTTATATCAAAGTTAACTAAAAACCGCACGTTCTCCGTAGAGTCTCTACCTGAGAGTCCCATAATTCGCGTAAATCGTTCGCTTCATCCGCAGCAGTGAAGTCTGTTACTTCCAATACGAAATCATTAGTCAGTTCGTTGTTTGTCATCTTTAATTCAAAGTATTCCCGTTCATATTCATCATCCAACCAACGGAAACGAATAAAAGAGAAAGCCCGCACAGCTATAATCTCTGCATCACGATGTTCTGTCTTTCCCCAGAAGAAAGTGACAACTTTATCGTCCGACTGCACCCTGTCTGCAAACCAGCCCTCCAAACCGGTGGGGGTACTTATCGCGGACCAAAGAATACTTTTAGAAGTTGCATTCAAGAGGTATTCCCGATGAATTTTCTGTCTTTCCATAGTTCATATTTGCTTTTTATTGCGGTGCCAAGATAGAGACTTTTTTCTAATTACAAAAAAGAATACGACTTTTTTATTCGCATCCTACAAACCGCTGTTCTTCATTCTCTATATAAATCATCTATTTCGAATAAGTTAGCATTGTTGTATATATCTGTCAAAGCTATCTGAACCTGATAAAGATAGTTTTGACTTGATGCGCTGTTTTGACTTCAACACAGACCTGGGCGTAATATTAAAAAGGAGGGCAATAGTCTTATTAGTCAATCGGGCACGTATCAGATAGCACAATCTCAGTTCTTGAGCACTCAAGCAGAATGATGCCAAAGTTTCTAACAAACACCCTCCATAAAGCAAATCAATGACAATAAACAAACTATGCCACTCCGCCTCATCCCTGACAATTCCATAAGCCGGTTTTTGATGCAGACACAATAACTGCCCCATTGCAACCATAAGAGAAGAAGAGCATCCAACTAATGCCGTAACTTTTTGATAGTCTTCCAGTTGCCTTGTCAATTGTTTATTACGATATAATAAGCAGGCACTCCAATTATCCTTATAAGCATCCATACTCTCTCTGGAAGAACTTTTATCAACATTAATATCACCAGAATATTTGTTTTCCATTCTCATACTCAAAAATTCTTTCGTCATTACCTGTGGTATGATTCTTCAGATATAACAAGGCATTTTGAGGTACAGTATATACCAACGAATCAGCAACTGCTGTTTGTCTGCCAAGAGAATTCCAACATCCTTTATCCCAGTAAAATAGTTCGTAAATATTATCCTTATAAATAAAACTCACATCATTTCGGGGAGTATATATTGCCTTACTTACCCGATAAGATTTCCCTAAATCTAAACCTGCCCAGCCGGTATCCGGAAATTTATAATCAAAAGATGTATCCGGATTACCATCAAAGACATTTGTATATTCACGTCTGCCATCGTCTCCGTAACATCCCGGAGTACCTATGATTTTCCCCTTCAACGGTAATGTATCCAAGCAGTTTTCATAGAAAGAGAGTTCTGCTATATTACAATAACTATCTTTTCCACCACGATAGCGAATATACCTATATGCCCTATCCGGATTCAGATAAGCGACAGTATACAACCGATAGGGAGCCTCTTTGATTAAAAATAGCGTATCCACATTCTGAAAATCCTTCTGATTGCTGCCCTCTATTACCCCACCAACCATACGGGTATTAAAATAATTCTTAACTGCAAAATGGAACTTCTTATAAACACTAATTATATGGGATTCTTGCAATGGATTAAGATAATGAATCTCCCCCGTATCATGGTTTAGCGTAAAAGGATTGGACAATGTTTGAAGCCCCTTCTCATTGTATATTGCCAGAATAGCCACTATCCCTCCTTCCACATTATCAAAACAAACAGCCTTCCCGTCAAAAAAAGTACAAGCGACAGGAACCCATTCTTGTTTGTTTGCAAAACACAAGTATATCAATTCACCAGTACGAGGGCAATCATACAGTTCTTTCTGAGGAATAACTATTTGTCCATTCTGTTGCCCCAGATAAGTAGCCGTTACATCATGAAAAAATGGATATCTGAAAACAGGATAGACAGACGGCACATCTTTCAAGTCTTTTGCCAGCTCCTCATTCAGGCTATAAGTCACGCGATATACTTTTCCTTTGGTTATATCATATTCCGATGCCTTCTTCCACTTTTCTTGATAAGGAAATTCCGCCATATATGTATTACGCCCCTTATCCAATATAAAATTCCAAAAATGCGAAGCATTAGTATCGCCCCGCTGCATTACCCTATCCATGCCACACGGAATGCCAAGAGCACGCATCACATATATCATTGCATCAGCAAATTCACGACAACTTCCAGTTTTCCATTTCAATGCTACCGGACCTATATGAGGTCCTTTAGGGAAAAGACTTGTATAACGATACTTCCCCTGTCTTAAAGTATCCATTAAAATCTGAGCCGCCTTTATTATATCATTGCTATCAGCTGATTTGCGGAATTTATCGAGCAGAGGATTATACGTATCATACAAATCCTTACGCCATAACGAAAGAGGCTCATCCCCAATCCTATAGGGCAATATATACTCGCAGAAATCATCAAAAGTTACATTTCCTCCCCATGGCTGTTCTTTCCAAACCTTGAATGCCCATTCTATATGTTCAACTAAGAAAGCGGAGTCTACTACCTCAATATCCTTTTTACGGGTAAGCATATCTATTGAAAACTCTCCATCCGCCTTTTTTAGTGAATCTACAATGAATTGAGCCCCTTTTATATTAGTGGAATGAGCCTCAAAATAGCGAAGATATTTTTGTAATTCTTCCCCTTCATAGAAACTATAATAAGGCATATTCTTTATAAGAAAACATGCAGCACGGTATTTTTGATTATCACTTTCCCGATAATGGCTTAACAACTTCAACAACTCACCTTTATTGGTACCTGCCATATTCAATGCGCTTTCTAAACGGCTATCTTGTTGTTCAATGCAAGCAGATAAAAAAGTCAGAGCACACACGCATACAAATATATAAATACACCTCATATAAATCACTCCAGTTTATTTACTATTTTCTTTATTTCCTTACGCATCTCTTCGATTGCCGTCGAATGTACCTTAGGCTTTTTAGTCAACACAACATCAGCAACCTTTTTCAATTTATCGGGCCGATAAAACTCCGGTTCGGCATAAAGATTCGCTAATAAATAATAGGGATAAATCCTGCCCGGCAGGCGATGAACCGACCGTAGGAAAAAAGCTTCCGCCTGTTCATAACGATGCAGTTCCTGATAGTTCTTACCTATAATATTCAGAACCATTGGATCGGTAGAATATAGGCAAGCCTCTTTCAAATATTTATTGGACTCATTATAAAAGCCCGACTTATACAGGCTATGCCCGTACTCAAACAGAAACGCCCCTTTCTCCTTCAATACCGGATAAATTTCTCCATAAGATTTATTGGCAACTTTATAAGCTCCCGAATTATAGAACATTTTTGCATACACCCACTTTCGGCAGGCATCTTCTTCTTGCTTCCACTTCTCCGTATAGCCGCCTATCCACAAAATGAGGCAAATACACAAGATTAGTGGTTTATAGATAAAATCTCCCACCCCGCAAGCAAGAAGCAGCAATATCCCTGCTACCACAAAAGCCGGAAAATACATAGGATAGGAAGAAAAGGAGAAGATAAGCAAAGACAGGATTGCACCGCAGATGCCGTAGCGCCCACGCTTCGCCCCCATCCATAAACATGTCCCAATAGCAACCAGCACTATTATACAGACGACAACTCCTTCCGTCAATGCCAGCGACAAATATTCATTGAACACATATTCCGGACTTCCGGCCACACGTTCTTCCCACTCTTCATAATCACCCCGAACAAAATAATCTTCCTGCGCCTCACCATACGCAAAAGCAAATCCCTTGTCACACCCCGATGGGTAGTTAACAACAGCCCGACAGGTTATTTTCCATAGAAACAGACGCCCCAATGCAGAATCAGGTTTCAAAAGAAACGCTCCGGCACCTCCCAACATCAAGATAAAAAGTGCACTTACCCCCCATAAGATAAATCGCCTCTTGTACCTCTTCCACAACACATTCCATTTACTTTTATCGCGATGCATATATGCTACCCAACCGCAACCAACCGCCGCAGCCACCCAGGCAGAACGGCTCATTGTAGCGGGCAACACACAAAGAATCAAGATACCCGCTACTGCAACTACCACTTTCTCTATTTTATAGCGAACAAAGCGTTCCTTACGAGCACGCAGATACAAGTGCAAGCAAACAGGCAATACCATTGCCAAATACCCGGCATACGGTCCCGGATTGAAGAAAGACCCTGTTAGTGCATAGCGGGAGTGACCGGAAGCGGAAAAGCCATACAATTGCCGCAAACCCCAAACAGCTTCGACACTCCCCCAAAGCACCAAACTCCATGAAACATAGACAGAAAAATGAAAGAAACACATCACTTTTTTCAAGGAATCTCTCTTCACTAGTTGTAACAGGCAGGTTATAATGATACAGGCAGCTGAAAACAGAGTAGATTTACCAAGCCAGATCCATTGCCCTACATTTTCCCCTACAGGAAGTTCAAGCGTAGTCACCCCAACCACTCCCAACAAAGAGCAGACGGCAGCAAATAGCAGCGACACTGCCATCACATCTTTTACTCTATGTATCCATAGCCTTATCACTCTATCTTTTTAAATATCCGATTCCACCTTATTCTATCTGTACTATTATCTACCGACTTCCATATCCTGACGGCTTTTCCCACAATAAAAGGTTCAGGCAATAATCCCCAATAACGGGAATCCTGAGAGTTCATGACCTTATCCCCCGCTACAAAATAATAATTTTCTATAAAGCTGTAGGTCTGTATCACACTATCATTCAGTAAAACAGTATCTCCACGTACAAACAATTTCTTTTTTTGTTCCCATTCTATTATGTTCTTATATAGAATAACATGCATAGAATCCATCTTCAGGTTATCCCCTTTAGCCGGAATATAAAGAGGTCCAAAGTTCACTATATCCCAAGTAAATGCCGAATTATAAGGATACCCCCTCATTACAATTCCCTGCTCTTCCGCCTTCCCTCTCTTCACTAAACCCATCAACGTTTCTTGCATTTCCACATTACCCAAAGACGTATCCTTTCCTCGCACCTTATATCGTGCATCCTTTATTTTAAATGTATCTCCCGGCAATGCAACACAGCGCTTTACATAATACTTCATCACATCAAAGGCAACACTATCCCAGCGCTGTTTAGAATAGGGGAAATTAAAGACTATTACATCATTCCTTTTTATCTTCCCTAATCCCGGCAAACGAGATATACGTACATCCTTTCCTTCCAAAGCATCCCATACATTGAACAAACGTCCTCCCATTACCCCCTTATTCACCAAGATGTTATCTCCTGCAAGCAAAGACGGCTCCATAGAGTCACTGGGAATTTTGAATGTGGCAATACATGTCACTTGAAGAAATATCCAGATCAATGCTGCCCCAAAGAGCATTAAGAATAGGTTAAGAATCTTATCAATATACCAACCTAAGCCTCTTTTTGTATGAGAATTATTGCTGTTCTGCATTTCCCGTTATTCTCAAAATTATCGGAGAAGTTTCCACATTGCAATATACGGTAATTGTCTTATTAAAATATTCAGGATGATCAGCTTTATACACTGTTAGTAATTCCACACTCATGCCCGGACGAACAGGTTCTTTAGGATAATCAACAGTAGTACAATCACAAGAAGTTATTACTCCTTCAATGACTAAAGGAATATCCCCCTGATTACTAAATACAAAAACTCCTTTTTGTTCCTTATGCCAATCAAAACTTCCAAAATCAACAAAATTCTTATCTATAAACAATTCCGTTTTTGGGGCTTCATTGCCTTTTCTCGTTACAACTTCTTCGTCATGAATAATATTCAGATATAACTCTTTGATTTTAGGATTAAATATAGGGTTACCAATAGCTACCACTCGATTATCCTTATCAAGCAAAAAAGTTCTAAATGCTATATCATCCGGAAAATCATTCAAAAGACGAAGTGAATCATTCAAATCTAAACATATAGGCATATCAAAAGCCTCCTTTCTCAAAATTGACAGCAATTCATCACCGTCCTTATTATGAACAAATATATTTACAGGTATTGAATAATCCGAGACTGAGTCGATTGTTTTTATAAAGCTTTTCCAAGCTTTTGCCTGTAACTTACAACTAAGACATCCCAAAGAGTCAATATAACTAACAATTGAATATTTCACTCCCGACTTTACATAATCCACCACAGTATCTTCTCCATAAATTGTAAAAGCAGTCTCTGAAGGATAAATCACCTGCTTTTTCTCCCATTTCTTGACTAAATTAATCATCTTCTCTTTAGATGCATCCTGCCTACAAGATGCATACATACACAATACAAGTATTGTTAACAGAGCCACCCGAATATATTTCATTATAATCTATTTTCTGATTTCTTTTAACTCTAACTTCTGAAAACGTAGTATATCATCAGAATAGTCAGGATTCTTAATATGACTCAGACTGACATACAATCCATCTTCTAGTATAAAAGAAAGGTTGGGATTATAAGTATATGCTGGAAAAAAAGTCTCTCCAACAACATTCAGTTTGTTATCTAATATCATTATTGAAAACCTCTTTCTGCCAGAGCGAAGTAGTTCAACATAATCTCCGAAATAATCACTTGTATCACATGGGGGATACACAAATCTATAATAAACATCTCTGTATTTATCATACAAAATTTTACCATAGGAAGCGTGTTCACATTGTGCTCTCACCATTTTTTGAAAGTTTCCTTCTGTTGAACGAAAAACAGTTACATTATCTATGTATTTACTTTTAGCTTTCTTTTTCTCAACTTTCTCATGCGCAGAAGTTGTCAAGTACAAATCCTCATCAGCATCAAAAGAATAAATAAAGCGATTCCCATCATAGCAGAAAGAATACTCAGCACCAAAAGCACCAACTGTTCCAAAGTCTTTATAATTAATTAAGGGAGGAAATCTCATAGGAAGTGCTTCCGATGTATTCTCTATTGTATCTAATACCACCTTAATCGGACTCCTTTCTATAGCCTTATCACCCAACCTTAGATTTACAGTTTGAGGAATATACAAATCGTCACCTATAAACACTATTTGGGATTTGTCACTTGGCATAAAAGGTTTTAACTGTTGTCCGTCTTTAGTTGTTGAATAATCTATTTTCCGCTTTACAACTCCGGCAGTGTCTACTACAAATATTTTACTAACATACATACTTGGAATATAAATATGTTCCATATCAGCTATGTAATATCCCCCAAAGCCACCGAGTACAGAATTATCTCCCTCTGTATTCAAGCACAATCTTTTGACTAAGCTTTGTGATTTCATTGAATAAATAAGGATTTCACTTTTAGGCAAATTTTGAAAACTCAAATAGTTTTCTCCTTTTTCCTTAAAAAGAAAAACTGTGATTTGAGGCGCCCTAACTTCTTCTATAACCGGAAAAGACAGAACTTCATCCGTCCTTTCCAACGAATATCGATCCGAATTGGTCATTGGTGAGCACGAAAATGTCAACACGACCAAGAATAACGACAACAGATATTTAATCATACATTATCATTTATTAGCATAGAGGTGTGTAATAATTTCTACTAAAAAGTCACAATTATCACACACCTCATCAGTTTACATAAAACACGGGCAACCTAACCCATCACCCAATGGTGTGCAAAACCAATAGTTTGCATCAGCCCATCGGCAATTAAATCCAGTACCCCATTCCCCATTAGCTAATGCTTCCACATTAGCCAATGCCAAATCAGACAAAGCGTCAGTTTTTTGATTTACATAGACGCCATATCCTGCAATTGCCGCAAATGCGACAACAACAGTTATTTTTACTAATTTCTTCATGTTACTTTTCTTTTTATTAAGAATTTTCCAACAATCAATAAAAGCATAATACTTATACTATACCATAGAAACAAGATTATAAATCTTGTGAGAACTTTTTCATGCCATTCTATCGTAATGACAGAAAAAACACTTCCATTTCAGTTTTAATCACTATCTTTGCCAAGACCTCCTTTCTCTTTTGGTATTTGGAACAAATGGTACGCAATGCGCCAACAATACGTTCACCGTTTATTCCTTCTATTTATATTATTTCTAAATAAATCAAAGTAATTTATATTCTATTATCGGCTCATCCTTATTCACATCCGTAGCTATTATAATGCCCTTCTGCTCATCTACTGAAATCCCATGAATATAGTGATCCAACACATACTTCCGAAGCGGCTTACCTTCCAAACTAAATACATAAATATTTTGTCCACCATCCGGTAAGTTAATGCCTTGCTGCGCTTTCTGCATAATATCCTTAAATGCACGTCCTTGAAAGACAACATAAATAGCACTATCTGTCACTTGTATATCACTGAACCCCATAATACCGATCGGTATACCATAACCTTGGGATATCTGAAACTCCGGTTCGCCATTAGGGCCAATACGTACAATATGCGTACTATCTTTCAGATTATAAATTTCAAGAACTTCACCCAATTGAGTAGCTGCCGCCAGCACTCCATTGCGAGGATTGTAATCAATGAAACTTCGCCACGCCTGCGCTAAAGCAGGGCGGGCACTCTTCAAGGCATCCTCATTGGCAGTGGGAACAGTCCCTATTTTACGGAGTAACTTACCCTGCCGACTTACCAAACAGAAACGACCGTCGCCGGAATAATCGGGAATGATAAAAGTGGAATCATCATATTGCACAAAGTCCAGTGCCCGAAGCAGTTCTTCATCCAGACTCACGGCTTCCAACCGAAGCAATGAGTCACCGGATGAAGCAAAACCTAACCGGGTTAATTCAGACTTATTGGAATCAAGTGTCCACAAAAAGTTCCCATTCCATCGAAGATTTTCGGCTGAAAGCATCTCTTCGGGAGCATCGCCTCGCTTGCCGAAAGAGGACAAATAATGAAAGCCGGGATAGTGAAAGGCATGGAAGAAATATTCCGTTCCATGTAAATCAAGCACTACAGCCTTGTCGTCCTGTACACGTACCCTATAAGGATAACGAAACAAAGCTGAATCCAATGACAAAGTCCGAGCTGTCAATTCTCTTGTTTCAGGAAAATCAACATAGGACGTCATTCTCTCATCAGGCACGGAAGTACAAGCCGTGAAAAGAAACACTAATAATATATTAGTAAAGGCTCTCAAGGCTATAACCGCTCATTACATATTCAACTTTATATTGAGTAGTAGGGCAATCAACACTACCTACCCCCAAACAACTAGTATATCCTCCTCCTTCACCCCAAGCTAAAGCTTCTACGTTCTTCAATAGCAAATCATCCATTTGTTTACCGGAAGATTTCTGACTACAAAAAACAGTTATTGAGCTAACTGCGCACAAACTGATTACAGCAATTTTGATTTTGTTTTTCATATTCCACTACATTTATATTAGATATCCGTATGAAGCATACAAACAAGGTTGCCTCATATTTGTCCGTAAAGGTAGACGGAATTTTCTATCATGCCAACTATTTTGCCTTACAACGACTTACCAACTTTACTTGAAAGCCTTTTGGTAAGCATCGGTAAGGCCGCTTTTTTATCCTTTTTCTGTGTTTTTCTCGATGGAATGGGGCATTTTCAAACAATAATATTCATCTCTATATTCCACGACAAGAGAAGAGATACCTTTCAATGATTCACGCAAATGATGAATAACACCATAGAGTTGGTTAGGCTTTCCTTTCCCCTGCCACAGTCCCTTATCTATTTCTTCTGCAGTCAACCGATAATTTTCAGTCCGTAGAAAGAGCTTCAACAAGGCAACTACTTGAGGCCGGAGTTTCTTCGTCTTTTCCCCATTCATCAGGATGCCTTTTTCTGAATCCAGAATAGTCCCGTCAGCCAATTCATATAATCCGGTTTGCCCTGGCTCTTCCTCCAAATGCATTTTCCTTTCAACAATTATCTTTTTCTCTTGAATACAGACGACTGTTTCCTTTTTCACCAGTTTTTGCCGCAAGAAGGAAGAAATCTGTTTATAATATAAAAGAAGAAGGAAAAAACAAAGCCAAAGTAAGAGTAATATCATGATGGGCGGCCATACCTTTAATACCTGCCACCAGTCATAAGCAATGAACCCCGTTGCCTCCACTTCACAACGAAATCCTATATAGCGAGACAGCAAGCTATCTCCCTGTAGCACCTTTATGCTATCGGAAGAGTAAACGGTGGAAGTCTTCTTCAATAAATCAGTAGTTGAAAGACGAATACCAGTATTAGCCGCTACAGATTTCTCGACCAACAGACTATTCCAAAATAGATTCAACGCATCCGCATCCAGAGGATGTTTCTCAAGTATATAGCTGAGCAACATCCTCTTTTCGGTATCTTTAATAAGACTATTATCAAATTTCACACGCGGTATTTCATAGCTATGCGTTCCATACCTGCTTGTCAAAGTTACAGGACTTTTGAATGGGGTTTCCAATGTTTTCACTTCAGGATAATCAACAGCCACAAATGGCACAACAATGTCCCCTCGTTTCTGCACCTCCAGATTCAGTGCCTCTACGAATGTTTCTTTCGCCAATGCATTCCATTCCGGTATCTGTTCTTTATAGCTAGTATAGAAGATATAGACATACACCCCTGTAACCATAGTACAAATGAAAGTTCCTATCCACAAACATATTAATCTACCGGATTCCGCAGTTCTGCCTTTTTTATTCATAGTTCATCAAACATATTATTCTGCAAAATTAATACAAAAAGGTCAACAAATACATTAATCTACTATTAATCTGACAAATAAGAAGAGAGAAAAGAAGTAAAACATCGCATCAGAACCAGGAGGAGAGAAGAAAAGCACAGAAAAATTCGCAAAAGTTTTGGAGATTTCAAGAAAAGCTATATCTTTGCACCCGCAATCGAGAAACGATGGCGGGATAGCTCAGCTGGTTAGAGCGCATGATTCATAATCATGAGGTCCCCGGTTCAATCCCGGGTCCCGCTACAAGATGAAGATTTAGACTGTTAGGAGGCTTCCACTCTTGGCGGTCTTTTTTTGTTTTTACACATCAGTGAAATCATAGTGAAATCAGATCAGCGTAAAAAACGGCGGATAACACAGTATCATAAAAATAAATAGCTTATATGACTAGTAGAAGAGATTTTATGAAAAAGGCTGGAATGATTGCTGCAGCTGCAGCAATCCCGGGAATAATGCAAGCAACAACATCCACAGAGGAGAGCAATAGTCTTTCCTCAAAAAAAGGAATGATAAAAACAGGTGTCCAATGGGATGTAATTGTTGTGGGAGGTGGTCCCTCCGGTTGCGCAGCGGCAACGGCAGCGGCACGAGAAGGTGCTAAGGTTTTGTTGATAGAATCAACAGGAATGTTAGGAGGAATGGGAACATCAGGATTGTTAAATGCCTGGTGCCCCTTTACGGATAAAGAAAAGATAATTTACAGAGGAATTGCCGAAAGGGTTTTCCTTGAGGCAAAAAAAGGAGTTCCACATAGCAAAGGTAACGACTGGGTCCCCATCAATACGGAATATCTAAAAACGGTATACGACGATCTGGTCACTTCCGAAGGAGTTTCTGTGTTATTCTTCTCCACCATGGCCGCGGTAGAGATGAAGCAGGAAGGAGTGGTGGATGCAATTGTTGTAGCCAACAAAGCCGGACTCACTGCTTACAAAGCAAAACTGTTTATCGACTGCACAGGCGATGGTGATTTAGCAACATGGGCCGGTGCAGGTTTTGATATGGGCGATGAAGAAGGAAATGTTCAGCAAGGCACTCTTTGTTTTTCCTTATCCAACATCGACCCTTACGAATTTTCACTAGTTGGCTCTGTGCACACCAACCGAAAAGACGGACCTATTCATAAGATGCTCGATTCTGGTAAATATAATCTGATAAAAGACAATCATATCAACGATAAATACGCCGGACCAGGATATCTGATGTTCAACGCAGGACATGTAACAGTAGACAGTACAGATCCAGTCTCTCTTTCGAAAGCCATGATGGCTGGCCGGAAAGTAGCCCGACAATTCCAGGAAGGACTCGCCGAATATGAACCTAAGGTGTTTGCTTCCTCTTATCTGGCAAGTACTGCTTCATTAATGGGAATTCGCGAAAGTCGACGCATCAAGTGTGATTATACTTTCACGTTAGATGATTGGTTAGCCCGCAAAGAATTTGAGGATGGCATTGGTCGTAACGCCTATTATATCGATGTACATAAAAGCAATGCCACAACATATCCCAGATACGGAAAAGGAGAATCGCACGGAATTCCTTTCCGAAGCCTTCTTCCAATAGGATTAAAGAATGTTTTTGTAGCCGGCCGTTGTATTTCAACCGATCATTACGCACATGGAAGTCTGCGTGTAATGCCACCTTGCCTGGTGACTGGAGAGGCTGTAGGTGTAGCTGCCGGACAAATCTGCAGATCCAAATCGCCTGACGTACATAATGTAGATATAAAACAACTTAGAAACAGACTTCAACAGGTAGGTCAATTGTTGTAATACTGCAACAAAAAGAAGGACGCCAAAGCTCATGGCGCCCTTCTCTTATCAATCACAGTCTTATGAAAACTATCTCAATTCTAAAGTGCTTCTTACTGCTGTAATAGCCGCTGCACTCGGTGTAACCGCCTTCCGCGTACAATAATCAAATTCGGCTGATTTTTCACCGCTAAATGACTTCCATTTCAATTTCAGTTTAACTGTTTTACCTTCCGTATCAGGCAGTTCGTCCAACTTAAAAGCTACTAAGCCGTCACCTTCACTTCCGTAGGTATCGCCATACGCATTGTGGCGGAACTCTACTTCATAAGGATTCTCCAGATTTTGTCCCAACAACAAGTTTACGAAATGCTTTTTACTACCGCCCCATATAGTCCTGAAACGAAGTGTCAGATATCCATCTTCAGCGATAGTTACCCAATCATTCACAATCTCTACAGGGTCTGTGCCATATACCTCATCATTTTCTTCCCCTAAATCCGGTGCAATAGGCTTGGTCAGGATACTGTCTATCCAGTTTATATGCACGGCTTTCGTGTAGTCGCCACTGGGTTCATTCACTTCACTGTAATTCACCAAGGCTCTGACTTCTTTGTCTCCGAAAGGAGAAGTTTTTACATTGGTTGGCAATAAGGTCGTCTTATCATCCAACTGCAAGAAGAATGCATCGTCGGCAGCGCCCTTCACTGTTACAAGAGCATTAGGATACCTCAAATAATAGGCATTGTTATCATCATCGTCCAAACAGGACTGCAAACCTATAGTACAAACTATGGCCCCAACAAATAAAAGTGTTTTATTAAATACAGAATTAATTTTCATAGTGTGGTTCCTCCTATTAAACATTTAAAATAACTTTTCTACGTTATAGAAATGAGATATTGAGGAAAAGACTGCATGGCATTTTGTTAATTATGCTCAAATAGAATTAGCAAAGTTAATTAGAACAACATATATATCTGATTATCAGCAGATAGCATTTACATCTCATTTACCCAATAATGTAAAAGCATTTACCCCAGGATGTAACGCCCTTTACTCCTTATTGTAACGCTCTTTACCGCGGTATGTAACGACCTTTACCGCGGCGTGTAAATGGAGTTACCGTGTGGAGTTAACAAAGGTTGTTAATCAATAACTGTATATTTCCCACTTTGCATTCGTTGTGCCACCATCCGAATGACCCATACCGCACCTAATATATGATCCGTATGAGCATGAGTCACAAACATATCGTGAATACGTTCAATGGCGATACCGGCTTTCTCTAACTGAACCAATATCCCATTCCCTCCATCGGCATCCACGAGGAGCACATTTTCAGTTGTCAGGATTGCGAAACAAGTATTATAGCATCGGGTAACGCCTGCATTACCTGTACCTAACATAATAATCTGAGTATCCTTCATCTTCTTAATTCTATAATTACGAAATCTGAGCCACAAAGATAAACAGAATATGCCATTCTATAAGGAGAGAGCAAAGCTCTCCTCATAAAATGGCATATTTATAACAGTATAGTGAAAGTATGTGACTACTTACTGAAATCTCTTGGAGCCGGAACAGGCGGCAATGGCTTACGATCCTGCAATTCTTTCATCACTTCTTCGATAGCCTTATTGAGCTGTTCGTCTTCACCGTTCCATTCCTTCACCGGATCGTTATCAATCAAGATATCCGGATCGACGCCATGATTTTCAATAATCCACTGGCCTGTTTTCGCATCATAACTGGTGAAGAAAGGAACACGGATATCCGTACCATCCATATAAGGCAACGGTCCGCTGATACCTACAATACCACCCCAGGTGCGGGTACCGATTAGTTTACCAAGCCCCAATGCACGGAAGCCCCACGGGAAGAGATCACCATCAGAAGCAGAATATTTATTAATCAAACAAACCTTCGGCCCTACTTGCACAGCATCGGGTATAGTGCCGACATGCTTCGTACCACGTCCCATCGTCAAGCGGTAAGGTTCGCGAGACAAACGTTCCAGAATCATAGGAGATACATTACCGCCACCATTAGCACGGTCGTCTATAATCAGACCTTCCTTGTCGAGCTGCGGATAGAAATAACGGGAGAACTCGTTCAGACCTTCCGGACCCATATCAGGGATATAGATATAACCGATACGTCCATTGGATGCCTTTTCCACCTTCTTCAGGTTATTCTGTACCCAATTATAATGATAAAGAGGATATTCATTTTCCAGCGGACTGATGACAATCTTTCTTGCACCTGCCAATTGCGGTTTGCTGTTCAGCGAGATTTCTGTCGGCACATCAGCCTTTCCTACCAGTAAAGCATAGATATTCTTCACCGTATTCGTAGGTATACCGTCAATGGCAACAATGTATTCCCCGGCCTTAGCCTCAATCCCCGGTTCAGTAAGCGGAGAGCGCAGTTCCTTACTCCAGGAAGCACCGGGAAGTATCTTGTCCAAACGGAAGAAACCACTCTTATCTGCCGATATCTCAGCACCCAGCAAACCAGTCTTGATACGTGCCGGTTTATCCGTTTCACCCGGATTGACGTATGCGTGTCCGCAGTTAAGCTCACCAATCATCTCTCCAATGATATAGTTCAGGTCGAGACGTGTCTTTGCATAAGGCAGCAGAACAGAATATTTCTGTTTGATTGCTTTCCAATCCACACCATGCATATTCTCCAGATAAAAACCATCACGATAAGCACGCCAAGCCTCATCAAAGATCTGTGCCCATTCCTTGGGGTAATCTATCGTAATGGACATGTTATCCATATTGACAGGCGTACTCAGATTAGCCGCTCCTTCCGGTATAGCGGTTACATAAAGCTTGTTGTCCTTGTAGAACAAAGCCTTTTGACTACCCGGAGTAACCGTCATCATAGCACCATCGGCAACCGTTTCTTCTTTCTGACCTTCAAGATCGAAAAACTTCGTTCCGCCATTGCTCCAGTAATATACCTTCTTTCCGTTTGAATAGAAATTAGCATAATAAGAAGCCGACAATGGAAGCTTGATGATACGGTCGGTGATACCTTCCGGATCAAACTTGACGAGTGACGCAGAAGCTGTTTCCTGTTTCGCTTCTTTCTTTCCGGCAGTCTTTTCAGTAGCCTTCGAGGCCTCACTCTCACTGTCGTTCTTCATTCCGGCATCTTTCTGTATAAAAGGTGACGGGGTATCTTTCGAGAGCAAAGCAAGATAAACTCCATACATATTATTATAGACATGGTTCCATTCCAACCAGCCGTATGTAGGGTTGAAATCGCGGGCAGATGAGAAAATAAGATACTTACCATCCGTACTGAATACCGGTGAAGAAGAATTATACCACTTGTCCGTCACCGGATATTCCTTCTTTCCGGCAATATCATAGACATATACAACAGTTATTTCATTGTCTGCATCACGGGTATAGGTCAGCCATTTGCTATCCGGTGAAAAAGTCACATCCTGCGGTTCCCCCATTGGGTCTTGTAATAGCATAGTCACCTGTCGTGAAGCTACATCCAGCAGATTGATACGATTTTGACGGTCGGTATAAACAATCTTCTTACTGTCCGGACTCCATTCGAAAGAACGGATATACGTATCATTATTCTTGGTCAGCTGCACCGGATTACCTTCCACTGCATCCTGAAGATAAAGTTCTGTCTCTCCGGTAGCATCCGAGATATAAGCAATGTATTTTCCATCAGAAGACCATTGTGCATTACGTTCGTGGGCACCCGGAGTGCGGGTTATATTTTTCGTCACACCCTTGGTTGAGGGTAGATTAAAGACCTCTCCGCGAGCAGTCACCACCACCCGTTCTCCGTCGGGAGATGCACTGGCGGCTGTCAGATACTTAGCCCCATTCTTTATGGCGCTGCGTGCATAGATATTATCCGAAGCAAGACTGATATTGACTTTCTCGGGCTGACGGGTGGCAGCATCCATCTTATAGATATATCCGCCATTCTCAAACACAATGGTATTGCCGGAAGCACTCGGGAACTTCACATCATATTCAGTAAAGTTAGTAACCTTCGACGTCTGCTTTGTCTTCGTATTATAAACAAAGATATTCATAGTGCGGTCACGGTCGGAAAGGAAAAATATATCATCGCCTATCCACATGGGGAAGATATCCTGAGCAACATTATTCGTTATATTCTCCACTGATTTCTTTGCCGGATCGTATATCCAGACATCATCCGCCATACCACCTTTATAATACTTCCAAGTACGGAATTCACGCATGGTACGGTTGTAAGCCAGTCGCTTGCCGTCGGGAGAATAGCTACAGAATCCACCCTCGGGCAAAGGGATAATTTCGGGCATACCACCCTCCTGATTGACAGAATAAAGTTTACCGGCAAAACCGTCACTGATACGGTTACGATAAATGATCTGTTTACCATCCGGTGTCCAAGTCATCACAATATTGTTAGGTCCCATACGATCGCCCAGGTCATCACGGGAATTCGTTGCAGTATACGTCAGGCGTTGTGGTTCTCCACCAGTTGCCGGGATGGTGTATACTTCCGTATTTCCATCATACTGACCGGTAAAAGCAATCGTTTTGCCATCGGGTGAAAAACGAGGGAACATTTCGTAACCTACATGCGAAGTCAGGCGCTGCGCCTCTCCTCCAGTGACAGGCACTCTATACAAATCGCCTGCATACGAGAAAACAATCTCGTTCCCGTTCGTTGCCGGAAAGCGCAATAAACGCGCTTCATCTGCTGCCGAAAGACAGACTGATACACCTACAAGGGCAAATAAGGATAAAAGTAATTTCTTATTCATACTCTTAAATATTAATTAACTTACAAAAGTATGAAAAGAAAAAGATAGTACAAATTGATAGAATGAATTTGTTGACAGAATTACTCTTTTCCATTAACAAACTCTCCGGGTTTGATACCGAATTGCTTTTGGAAACATTTGGCAAAATAAGATGGATTATTAAAACCTACCATATAGCAAATCTCATTAATCCGGTATTTATTCTCTGAAAGCAAAGCAGCAGCTTTCTTTAACCTCACAATCTGAATCAGTTCATTCGGAGTAACATTAGCCAGCGTTTTTATTTTGGCAAATAATCCGGAACGACTGATGCAAAGTTCTTCTGCCAGAAAATCAACAGACAGTTCCGAATTTGAGAAGTTTTGCTCTATAATCTCATTGATACGGGTAAGGAATTTATTATCCATAGAGTTATTGGCAATACTGTTCAACGGTACCAATGGCATTTTAGAGAATTTCTGACGCAACAAATTACGCAGATCAAGCAGATTCTTAATACATGCTTCCAGATACTGCACCGAGAAAGGCTTTTCAATATAAGCATCCGCCCCGCAGTCCATACCTTCTATTTTGGAGTTCGTATCTGTTTTAGCAGTCAGCAAAATAAACGGTATATGACTGATGGACTGGTCGGCGCGTAAAGCCTTGCAGAATTCCACCCCATCCATGCGCGGCATCATCCAGTCGCTCACAATCAAGGTAACCTCATGTTCCTTCAGTTTCTCCAATGCCTCCATTCCGTCTTCTGCCGTCAGAATGGAATATTGGGCGGAGAAACTGCTTGAAAGGAAGTTCAGCATTTCTTCGTTGTCATCCACAATCAGCATCAACGGTTTGTTCTTAGAGGACATCACCGGCAAGGTTTCCGACAAGATATCCTCGGGTATTACCGGATTGAGAACACCTGCCTCCCCTTCCTGCACCTCCGCCCCGACTTGTTCGATAGGCAACGTCACTATGAAAGAGGAACCTTTATTGATTTCGGATTCCACCTCTATGCAACCGTTATGCGACTCCACAATGCTCTTCACAATGCTGAGTCCGATACCCGTACCGGGTTTATTATCCATGGCCTGAAAGAAAGGCTTAAAGATTCTCTTACGGTCTTCTTTACTGATACCGATTCCATTATCTGTCACTTTCACCACAAACGTATGCTGTTCCGGCTGAACAATACATGAGAGGACAACTTTATCCTTGGTATACTTGCTTGCATTCGTCAGCAGGTTACTTATCATTTTAGTGATCGCCTCACTATCCACCATAGCCGTGAAATCAGCATCGGGATATTCCACTTCCAGATGCGCACCATGCTGGGTGATAAACGGTTTGAACCGTTCGCAAACCGCCTGTAACAACTGGCGGATGTTCTGCGAAGCATATCTCATGGTTATGCCTTCCTGTTCCACCTTACGGAAGTCCAGCAACTGATTGACCAGAAACAGCAGTCGCTGACTATTGCGGTCGATAATATTCAGATCGTCCCTCAGCACTGCAGGCATCGGTATGGACGATTTCATAATCTTCTCCAAAGGACCGATGATAAGCGAAACCGGGGTGCGGATTTCGTGAGCTATCATCGTGAAGAACTTAATCTTAGCTTCATGCACTTCCTTCTCCTTACTGACATTCAGTTGATTGATTTCCGCAGTGTGCTTCTTCTCCGTCCGCTTCAACAAGAAACGGATAAAGAAGGTCAGCGCTATGCACACCCATATGAAATAAAGAATCTTGGAAGCCGTGCTCCAATAAAAAGGAGGATGAATGGTTATTTTCAAGCTCGCTTCCTGATTACTCCAAATACCGTCATTATTCGTGGCTTTTACCTTGAAGACGTATGTTCCGGCAGGCAAGTTGGTATAAGTAGCTTTATTCTGCGAACCTACATAATTCCAGTCTTTATCAAAACCTTCCAGTTTATAGGCGTACTGGTTCTTTTCGGGTGTACAATAGCTCAATGAAGCATAGAGCAGACTGAATACATGGTCTTTATAAGACAAATCCAGTTCCGCCATCCAGTTCAGGGCTTTCGGCAACTTCTTATCTCCTATCCGGATTTCCTTGTTGAAGATTTCCAATCCTGTGATAACAACCGGTGGAAGCACCTTATTCATTTTTATCTGATAAGGATAAAAGGCATTGAAGCCATTGACCGAGCCGACATATATCTTCCCGTCGGAAGCCTTCAAAGCAGCATTAGGCAGGAATTGTTCGCTCTGCAAACCATCGCTACGCGTGAAGACCTGACAACTCTCGCCGGGAGCGTAACGAACCAGCCCTTTCGTCGTGGTCAGCCACAGCACATGCTGATCTTCAACTATACCGCAGATGTTACGGCTGGGAATATCCAGAGGTATCGCTTCAAACCGGTCTTCCCCAGCGTCATACTTGCAAAGCCCGTTCATCGTCCCCACCCACATATTTCCGTTACCATCTATCAACACACAATTCACCTGATCGTTAACCAATGCACCGGGAGTATTACTGTACACGTAATTCTTCCAGGTCTTTTTATCCGGATTATACTTAAACAAACCCTTCCCTTGCGTAGAAAACCAGATGTTACCATCGGCATCCTGATCTATATCAATGGTCAGCGATTCCAAGTCTTTGACACGGATAAAATTGTCTTCTTCACGGTTATACAAGTTTATTCCTGCCATAGAAGTCACCCAGATCCGTTTCTCCCGGTCACGGAAGATGGCGTAAGAACTGGTACCGTCAAGGGTGGTCAAATCGCCCCCTTTGGTGGTATATACCCTGAACGTGCCTGTTTTCGTATTCAGCACATTGACTCCTCCCGTATAGGTACCAATCCATAAATCGTCATCATCCATACAAAGAGCATGCACATTATGGTAAGAAAGACTGTTTCTGTGCTCATCGGGCATATAATGAGTGAATTGTTTATCCTTGGGAGCAAAGCGGCTCAGACCTCCATCGTCAGAGGCTATCCAGATATATCCAGAAGAGTCTTCACAAAAACGTCCGATAACAGTTCCGTTCACCGAGTTGTAAAAGCGCGAATGGGCAAAGCATTCAAACTGCCCGGTATTAGGCGAAAGATAATTCACCCCACCGTAATAAGTCCCGACCCAGATTCCGCCTTCACGGTCTTTTACGATAGGATAGACAAAACGATTGGATAATGAATAAGGGTTTGTTTCATCTTCCGTGAACAGTTGATGTTCACACGTAAGGGTATTAAACAACAAAAGTCCGTCATCCGAACCTATCAATAGTTGGTGGGGAGCATATTCCATCAAAGAGTGGATATGTGTAGCCCCTTTACCTTCCGACGGATGCAAATAAGTGATTGCCTTACCTGTATATCTATCTATCTTCTGCAAGCCGCATTCCCAGGTTCCCAGCCACAGTGCATGTTCAGAGTCTTCGAGCATGACCAGAGAGTTTGAGTCATATTGCCCCGCTTCGTAAGTGATAGGGAAAGGCTCGAATTTATTCTCCGCCTTATTCAGCTTGGACACAGTGGGACTTCCCCAATTAGTGACCGCCCAGATCTGATTTTCACTATCAACCAGCACACTCGCCATTAATCCATTGGCATCTTTAAATTCATAATGTTCCAGATAGTGCTTGGATATATTATACTTGAAAATACCTTGCCCTACTGTCGAGAACCACAAGTTGCCGTCTCTGTCTTCTGCAATATGATTCACATTGCTCTTAATGCTGTCACCTTGGGCTGTCAATACTTTGAATAGTTCAAAGCTTTCCGTTTCATAATCAAAAATATACACCCCGCCTTCTGTCCCTACCCAGATATTGTCCGTAGTGTCGTAAAGAGAAGAGATATAATCATTAGACCCTTGCGGATTCAGATTATAAACCTTTATAGTGGTGCCGTCGTAACGGTTCAAGCCGTCATCCGTACCAAGCCACATAAAGCCATATTTATCCTGCATAATAGCACGCACAGAGTTGGATGATAATCCATCTTCCACGGAGAAATGGCGGAACCAGAAATCAGTAGAAGCTGCCGGAAGCACCAACGGAATAATACCGGCTATTATAGCAAGGATAATCTTTTTCATTTCTTCACCAGATATTGATTGAACATAATTCCCATTACAATCAATGCAAGACCGATGTAAGTTGTAAACACAATCTGTTCACCCAATATGATTGCAATGAAGAATAAAGACAAGAAGGGAGATAAGTAACAAAGCTGGTTGACCAGTGCCGGATTGGATGTTTTCCGCATGGCAAGGCTGAAAAAGATGAAAGGAATACCCATTTCAAACCCGCCGACATACATACCCGACAAGATACCGGGCAATGTATTAAGGTGCACCCCCACTCCCACAGCTCCTATCAACAAATAAACCGTGCCGAACAGGAAACTCATAAACAGAGCGATACTACCATCTGTTTTATCTTTGAACTTATTGTTTATCATCCAATACATGGCCCACAGCAAAGCACTCAATGCCGCCAACAATAAGCCATGCACGGGTATATCCATACCTCCCGACTGCCCGGTTCCTACAGAAATAAGTACCACTCCACCCAGTGAAATGAACATGCCAATATATTTCTTTTGGGGTATGGGCTGATGGGCAAACAAGGCCAACAGAATAAGCAGCACAATAGGCCATGCATAGTTGATGGGCTGCGCTACTTGTGCAGGTAGCAGATCATAAGCCTTGAACAACACCAGATAATAAGCGACAGGGTTCAGCAATCCCAACAATGCAAAATATCCCCATTGGCGACCGGAAAGTTCCGACACCAGTCTCCACTTCTTCTGGAAAGTCAGCAAAAGGGCAAATATGACTAATGAAGTACAACTTGCTATCAGCAGCATCTCAAAATGAGTAAGATGCGTTAATGCTATCTTAAAAGCAGTGGCTACAGTAGACCAACTAAGCACTGCAATGCAGGCATAAACAACGGCACTTGTACTGTTTTTCATCGGTTCATATATGTTTCTTTTGCAGACATCGTATTTATCTGTATGTTTATAAAGGATTGCTTCCCGTAACCCTGATGCGATATGGCCATTGAGCATCTTTCTCTCCCGGAGCGGGATTCATCCAATGCTCCGTCGGCGCTCCCATCACAACCAACCACAAGTGGGTCAGAGTTTGATTTTTTGGAGCTGTAAAAATAATACTTTTCCCGCTATTATCGCCCATTTCGCCATAAATAGATTTACCTTCTGCCGTTACAGCAACAAAACCATAACGCCAACCTGCCTTATCTGTATGGATTGCAGTATATCCTTCCTTTCCTGCTTCTCCGCAGAATTCCACTTTCACTTTCTCTCCCGGCTGAGGAACAGCCAAAGGAATAGCATTGAATCCATAATTTTCAGGACAATTCTCCGGTGCTATCCCATACCATCCATCCGGCTGAGCTATTAGCTGAGAAGTATATTTATTGGCATACGGACGTATTTCTTTCCAGACGCGCGGAAAATCCCAGTTGATAAAGTGGCGGTAAGTATCAAACATCTCGTCACAGAATTGTTTCTGATTCAAAGCAGCCAAACGTTTGTAGGTGATAACCGGATCTTCTCCCCGCTTTCCCTGGCGGTAAAGTTCGGCTATAATGGGAAGTCCCCGTTTCATGCCCCAGTATTCCAATACGTAAGGTGAATGATAAATATTCTCCATGTGGAGATAAGCCTTGTGAGTCAGTTTCATGAAAGCATCCCAATGATATTTTTCATCAGTAATCCATTCGGGATTAACCTGCCACAGCATCCATTGCGAAGTCATTTCAAAGAAACCGCATCCTCCCCAGGCTTCGCCCTGCCCATCGCAACTGATCTGTGCCTGAAAACTATGTCCCAATTCATGGGCGATGCAGTTCAGTTTCTTATCTTGCACACGGTTGGGAGCAATCCATAATGCACCGATTTCTCCGTCATAATCTCCACCGTATGCCGTGCCTTCCAGGGAATAGTTCAGCATCACCATCATGCGATACTTGTCGCACTTGGAACCGGGACGTGAGAATTCCAGTGTATCACGGAAGAAACGGTAAAAACTCTCCAACTTACCCATCAGATTCGGTAAATCAACTTTCATATCATGTCCTTCCAGCTGTGGAGGGTTGGACAAATCGTTCCCAAAGCCTTTTTCCCAGAAGATGACGAAGTTTTCGGTGCAGGCCATGCGGCGGTAGCTCCACTTGCTTTCAGGGTTTTGCAAATCCATTCCCTGAAAGTCTTTGGGAATATAGATAGTTTTTCCCGAAGGAAGAACGGACTGTTGAGCCGAAAGGGAACTTCCGATTAACAATCCAATCAAAAAAAAGATGAAAATATGTAGTTTCATTAGTCTTGAGTCTATTTTTATTTCTTCATTAATCTACAATTATAAATATTGCTCACACGAGTTTTATCATTAGCCCGGAACATGATTCTCACTTTGTCTTTACCTTGCGTTACTTCCAGTGGAATACTGACAGCATGTTCCACGAATCCTTGTGTAGTATCTGTAAGACTGACCGGTTGTACCCAATCACCAATCACAACATCAAACGTATATTTCCGACTGTCACCTCCGTAGTAAGTCAATAAAAGTTCCATGGGTTGATCGTAACCACATTTCATATCAAAAGCAAACCAACCATTTTCGTAAGCAAAACGGTATTTACGCAGATAACCTTCTCCGTTACGAGTATTCTCGCCTTTTAGGTTATGATCCCGTTCGGGTTGCATCTCACCAAAAACGATATAATCCGTTGTCATTTTATCCAATTCGGCAATCCGTTCTAATTCAGCCTTGCGTTTTTCTTCAACAACATTCCATTCGGCTGGTGAATATACATCCCAATAAACGGTCTGATTTTCATCTGCTACTTTATAGAAAGGTAACATCTTCACGTTATCCGGTCCTCCAGGCAGTGTCGTAACAAAACTGACAGAAGTATCACTAATCTTTTTTATGTAATTCGTCAAACTCTTCTCTTCCGAAACAAATACAGGGATATCTCCCATCTTTCGTTTTTCCGTACCAAAGGTTCCTGCCAAAATGGTCGGTCCGTAGAAGACAGCACGGCGGTCAACATTATCGGGCATAGACACAGTATAGAGTGGCATAGGCAAAATTAACTCTATTACATCATTCTTTTTCCATTTACGATGAAGACTGATAAATGAACCGGGAACACTTTCCACTTTTTGTTTACTGCCGTTTATACGAATAGCAACATCTCCCGCAGCCCAAACCGGACGACGCAAATTAATGGTAAGTGGTTCTTTCGACGTCTCTTCCAGCTTAATTACAACTTTACCATGTTCGGGATAATCTGTAGTCATGCGAAGTTTTAAACTTTTCTCTTTCCATGTTAAAACAGAAGGAATATATAGATTTATATTCATCATTTCTTTACCCGGCACATAGCTATAGATAGCTCCACCATACTTGGAATGGTTTTCGAAACCACTACCCATGCAACAACTAAAATTATTGTGCCGACTACCAAAACCTTTATGTGTACCCATTCCTAATGAAAGAAAATAACAGACGTTTCCTGTTTCGGGATGCTGTGAAGCTAAAATATGGTTATACAGTGCCCGTTCGTAATAATCCAGATATTGTACATCGTTCGTCCACTCATAAAGGTGTGCGGTCAGTTTCAACATATTGTAAGTATTGCAAGTTTCACAGGTATTGGTACCCAAGCGGTTATTCAATTTATCAGGAACAGAGAGATACTCACCCATACTATTTCCACCATTAGCATAAGAATGATGATGAACGATCGTTTCCCAAGAGAAACGAGCTATTTCCTCGTCGCGATGGTTACCGGTCAGTTCATATTGGCGGGCACTACCTATCAGTTTTGGTATTTGGGTATTGGAATGCAGCCCCTGCAAAACATCTACTCCCTCTGCTAACTTATCTTGCAAACGCTTATGATAGAAAGCATAGGAAGCATCAAGAAATTTCTTATCTCCAGTCAAGGCATACATTTGCGCAAATGCTTCATTCATTCCTCCGTATTCACAATTCAGCATTGTCTGCATCTGCTCTTCACTCAATGGAGCAATGACATCTGCCAGATAATCGGATAAATTGATTAATACTTTCTTTGCAGTTTCGTTTCCTGCCAAGAGATAAGCATCATTCAGACCCATCATTGTCTTATGTTCATTGTACCAAGGTACCCAAATGCCATTCAAGTCAAAACCCATAGAACGGATAATACCTTTTTTCACTTCCTTGAATACTTTATCACCTCCGGGCATTCCACCGATGAAACCATTGACAAAGTTCATTTGGCAAGAATCCAACTCATTCACCACATAGTCTATCTTGGCTTTAAAAGTCTCGTCACCCGTAGCGGCATAATGCTGTGACATAGCAGTAAGCAAATGTCCCAACGTATGTCCGGCAATGCCCATTGATTCCCAACTACCGTAAGGTTCCGCCTTTGGTTTCAAATTCGCATTCTTGCGGAAATTGGATAACAGCCGATCCAAGTCAAGCTCTTTCATCCATTGCTCATTCTGATTCATCGCATGCAAGAAAGGGCTGTCGAGAAGACGGACATCCTGAATACTAAAGTACCTGGTTTTAGGAGAAATAACATCTTTAACTGCAGGTTTATAATTTTGTGCAAATCCCACCTGATCCACAAGGAGAAATACCGTAAAAATTAATATATACTTTACTTTCATTTCACTCTTATATTTAAATTACTAATTTAATAAGTCTGTCCCTTCAAATTTCACTTTATAGGGACATTGACCATCATCCGTCTCATCTTCATTCCAAGCATGAGAGATATATTGTTCGGGAGCGCCCATTACTACAAAAAAGAGCTTATCAGTCCCTTCCAAAATGATATAAGATACTACACTTTCTTTGTCTTGATACATCGGAGCATATTGAGCCACACCGTTTACGACAGCCACAAATCCATACCTCCATCCGGCAGCAGTATTATTTCTATTATAATTAGTAGCAACACCTACTTTTTTACCATCCGCATTAACAATGATTCCCGGATCTTCCGATGCCAAACTTGTACCTGTATCCAGCCCTTTAAAATCAACCTTCACAGTACTACCTGCCTCCGGAACATCCAATGATATAACATTGAATCCCGTACTCCCCGGACAACTGGAATAGCCTACTTGATAATATCCATCACTGGCGTATAGCTTGGTAGAATATTTCTTTGCACTCTCAGTAACGTATTTACGCACAATATCAATGTCATAGGTAGTCATACGTGTGGCATAATCATACAATTCTTCATAAAGAGTTGCCACCTTGCCTTTACAATATAAACGCTGATAAGTCATAAGCGGATCTTCCGGATATTTCGATTGTTTCCATATTTCTCCCAGTACACTAACACCATGTTTCTGTGTCCAGTAATAAGGTAACCAGTAACTGGCATATCGCATCCATTCGTGATTAAAATGACGGTGATAGTTAGCTTTCCAAACATCAACATGATACCCAAAAAGTTCTTGAGGATAAGTCTGAAGAGATTGCCATTGCGCACACTGTTCCCAAAAGCCATTACCTCCTTCACCATTCGGTCCAAAGCCATAACGAAAACCTTGATGAAAATCTTTGGCAGCTCCATTCAACAGTTTGTCACAATACACTTGATATTGGAAACTATGCCCTATTTCATGTGCAATCGTAGAGCCTACCGGTTTGCAGGTACTCGGATTTATCCATAAAGCACCGATTACATCATCATAACCTGAACCTGTTGCCAACCATTCTTCTTGATAAAGTAAATAGATTTGCATCTTATACCGATCCAAATAAGATTTTCCTTGTCCTACTTCGGCAAACTTCAATGTCTCAATATTCGTCAGATAAAATTGTTCAGCTTTTGCCAGCAAGTCATCTACATCAACCCGCATAGACTCTGAAACACTTTTAGCATTCGGATCTTTACCGAATCCTACTTCCCAGAACACAATAAAATGTTCACTCTGTTTATGACGATAGAATGACCATTTGGCATCCCTCGAAAACATATCCATCATTGCAAACTCTGATGGTTTATAGTACTTCTCGTAACCGGGAATGTCTGAGGGCTTAAGTACATCGGGCTGATTAACAGCTACAGAATCATCCTGACAACTAAAAAAAAACAGAATAGCAACAATAAACATGAAGCCAATCATCCCGTTATAACAGTTTCTTCTTCTATTCATGAAAATATATACTATGTAATTGCCTTCTGAATGAAGAATGGGGATCCCCACTTTATAATACAGAGATCCCCACCTCATTCCGAACGGCCAAGAATGACGTTCACTATTTATAAGATTATTCCATTGTAATGTTAATTACAAAACGCAACAGATTTGCCTTGTTTGTTTTATCGCGGAAACCAATGCTGATAGTATATTTATCACCTGCAACCGGTGTAGCCGAACGACCTATGTTCAAAGTTTTATCACTTATACTACATTCTGCGAAAAGAGAATACCCTGCCGTTCCCCAATTGGTGACCGTACCGTCTTTCATCATCCAATAGCCGGGAGCATTTGCTGTATATGAACTTTCTTCATCCCATTTCAAGGACTCAAGATTAACAGAATACATATGAATATCACCTTCTCCGTCACCATCAAGCCCTTCACAGAATTCAGCAACAGTCATTCCGAAACGTTCCTGTATCTTGCCTGCATAATCATTAAATGCAATGGAAGCAGCCGAATACTCGCCATCCGGAATATTGATTGATACTTCAACAGGCACGTCTACAATTGCAATCTCACTAAGAATGCGTACATATTGGTCGAAGTCAGTTCCATTGATTGCAAACCCCACATTGATACTAACGGACGAACCTACCATTACATTTTCCAATGCACTTACTACAAGTGTTTTGTTCGACACATTCAGTTCTACAGTAAAATTGGCATTCGTTTGAGTGGAAATATTACCCATTTCATCAAAATACCACCCAGTCATCCCCTTATTGGGAGCTGTTTTGTCCCAAGCATTACGAGCAGCATTTATACCGTGAAACACAACTTTGCCACTTGAAATTCCAGCAATGGCTTCATCCAGTGTCATACCCAATTTTACTTGAAATAATTCAGCATAGTCAGACAAATTGATGATTTGTGTTTGACCGGCACCAAATTGTATCTTTTTTGTAACTGTTGCTTCCGCATCAGCACGCAAATAAGGATTTTCATTCTCGCCATACACATGCTTACTTGTGGCGTCTTCCCAGTTTTCGCTGCACGCCGCCAAAGAGAGGAGTAATCCTCCCAATAGTACATAAAGTATATTCTTTTTCATTGTTTACATATTTAGCTGTTAATACCCGGGATTTTGTTTTAATTTCACATTACCTTCAATCGCTTCCTTCGGAATGGGGAAGATGTTAAGATGGTTGTCTGAAACATCAGTTACCCGAGGTTTGCAAAACCATGATTTACCATTGTATACATTCTGACCATTTGTCATTTTGAAACGGATAAGATCCTGACGACGAACATATTCTCCTACAAATTCCCAAGCACGTTCATCAAGTAAACCACCCAATTCAATATCAGCGCCACCTTCTATTTCGTTAAAGATCTTTGTTGGATCATTTTTCCCCATTTCATTGCGATTTTCACGATGTCCATACGGATAATTACTGCCGCCTTTAAGTTGCGCTACGGTACGAACTGCCTTTGCTGGATTAGATTTGAAGTTACGTGCACGAACTTGCGTTACCAGGTCTGCAGCATCTTGTTCTGTCTCTCCTTTGTATCCGCCCAATCTGAGCAAGCACTCGGCTTTCTTCAACAACACATCGGCATAACGGTAGAAGGGTACATCATCGTAATTTGTAGCCATATCACCCGGAAGGATCTCATATTTTACTAAACGTCCACCTTCATATTCGTAACAACCAGGTTGATCAATGCTACGTATTTCTTTGGTGTAGACTACCTGCACACCATTAGCTATAAGAGGTGTTCCATCCATTGCATATTGAGGCGTATCTACATTCCAACAATCTTTGTAGCGCCCATCGGCAGCATCATACGAATCAAGGAACTGTGACAATACGTTAGCACCGCTGGTAGCCCATGTATTAAAGCCATAAGTCTTCTTGCTGATAACGGCAAGCCACATACTGGCATAATAGTTACCACCTCCATATTTTTCTGTATAGGGTATTCCAAAGATAATCTCAGGATTACCAGAGATATCTTCTTTGAAATTGTCCAAATAGTTGGGAGCCAAAGAATAAAGGCCACTCTCAATAATTTCATTCAGCTCATCGATACACTTACCATACCATGACTTGTCGGAATCATCATTAAACCATGCATTGTGGTTTATATACATATTGGCAAGCAACATATTTACGCTATAGTTATTGATGCGTCCCATGATTTTCTCATTCCCGCACTTACCTTTTACATCATTCAGTTCACTAATGATAAAATCCCACATTTGCTGAGGAGTAGCTTGTTCCGGCAACCATCCTGCTTCATGATTAGCCTCCGTGTCCAATGGGATATTACGGAATGCATCGAACAACATATAATAATACAATGCACGGTATGCTCTAAGCTGCGCTACGGTTGTCTCTACCGATTGTACGGCAGGGTCAGCCAATAAGCGATTACATGCGGTAACACCTGCATAAGCCCGTGTCCAGAAAGCGCCAAAATGCCATATCTGAGGGTTAAATTCATGCTTGTGCAACGGAATATAAAGGTCACCCCAACCAATACCTATTCGATTCGGAATACACCAAAGATCGCCCGAAAGTCCCGAAATATCGGAATAACTATACCAGCCCCAAAGAACATCACGTAGACTATTATATACAGGAACAAACAAAGCCTGTGCATCTTCAGGAGTAAATTGATAAATGTCGGGAGACATCGTATCATAAATTTTCTCACTTAAGTCCGTACAACTATTAAACGAGAGTGAACACGCAACAAGTGCAGTTCCAACATATGTTTTTATTTTTGTTTTCATATTCAGTACCATTTTTAAAATCCAATGTTAACACCAAAAGTAAACGAACGAGTAGTAGGGTAAGTATCACGGTATTCAACACCGGGAGCCTGTACATTACTGATATCAAGTTCTGGATCTAAACCCGAATAACCGGTTATACAGAACAAATTATTACCCGATACGTATACACGAAGGCTCTTCATATACTTATTATTGCGTATCGGAAGGGTGTAGCCAATAGTCAGGTTGCTTAATTTAACAAAATCACCATCTTCCAGATAATAACTTACCACTGCCTGTTTTTGTGCTCTCGACAAGGTATATTCTCCACCATAAGGAGCATTGAGCACACTCTTGAGTTTATTCAGGAACACAGCGTTATTCTCGTAGAAGGCACGTGGAGAGTTGAGTATCTTAAAGAAAAATTGCCCCGTGAACTGTGCAGACAAGTCGAAGTTTTTATAACGCAACTGGTTACTCCAACCTGCAAATAATTGTGGTAATCCGGTTCCAAAGTCCTGACGATAGTTTTCGTCAGCCAACATAGTATCATTCATTTCTTCTATTTCTCCGGTTTGAGGATTCTCAACTAAGAATACACCCCGTTCAGAAACACCTACCGACTTAATCATATAGAAATGGCCTAACTCTTTTCCTACTTCCATATAGTGTGTACCTTGTGAAATAGGAGCATCCAATCCTCCTGTAATACGAAAATTGGCTGTTTCATAAAGATCATTCGAAAGACTTACCAGCTTATTCTTGTTATGTGAAGCAGTCACTGTTGTCTTCCACTCAAAGTCTTTTGTACGTACCGGTACGGCATTGATGGCTATTTCAATACCCGTGTTACGCATTTTACCTACATTAGCCAATGTTTGATTATACAAGTTGGGCGGCACCGGAACAGTATAATTCCACAACATATCCGCAGTATGTTTCCGATAAACATCGATTGAACCACCTAAACGATCATTTAGTGTGCTGAAGTCAAGACCGATATTGTATTCTGTTGATTTCTCCCATTTCAAGTCTGGATTAGGATTGGATGTTGCTACCAGACCGGGTTTCCATTCTCCTTTATCATAGAAATACTGGCTACCAAAACTATATTTCAGTAATGAAAGATAGTTATCATTAGGAATAACACCCGTAGTACCCATACCAATGCGTAACTTCAAGTTATTGAGCCAGGAAATATCCTTCATAAATTCTTCTTTGCTGATAGTCCAACCCAAAGATATTGACGGGAATGTTCCCCATTTATGATTAGCGCCAAAACGTGAAGAACCTTCACGGCGAATGCTGGCAAGAATATTGTATTTATCAGCGAATCCGTAACTTATACGCCCGAAGAAGCCTATCAATTTACTATCATTCTTATAACTGCCCATACCTGCTTTACCATCTTTCAAATAAGCACCCAAACCCAAATTATTGTATTGGAAAAAATCGTTGGGAAAATCAGTATTATTGGCATTGAAGCCAGAGTTCTGCGTATATTGGTAGCTATAACCTGCCAACGCATCAAAACGATGTTGCCGAATGGACATTTGATAGTTTGAAGTAAATTCCAGTTCGTTTGTATAACTGCTTCCATACGATTGGTAAGCATAACCTGTATGCCCGGTACTGCGTTGATCGGGATAATCGGCAGTATAATAACCCTTATCATGTGCGCCCCAAGTACGACGTGAGGCTCGAAGGTTATTTTGCCACCCCTTAATAGGCTCAAATGTCAATGTACCGGTCATACGAGTCCATTCAGTTTTGTAATCACCTTTACGTTCTTTGTTCATAGCCACCGGATTGGCATATTCACTACGACCAAAGTTCTCGTACCAGTTACCATCTACATCTTTGATAGGCTCAGTGGGATTGTGAATAATAGCTTGGCGGTATTGGTAAGTAGCATTATTGGCACTGTTAGTATGTTCGCCTTTGAGCAGGTTTACACTTACTTTCAACATATCATCCAAGAACCAATGCGTCAAGTTCATGTTTAGCGTAAGATCTTTACTGTAAGTGTTCAGAATTACACCCTGATCATCACGATAAGTTACATCAGCAGAATAAGTAGTTTTCTGCGTACCACCACGAACGCTGAGGTTATGATTGTGAGAAAAGCTAGTACGTGTAATGGCATCCAACCAATCCGTATCATAACCTTCATCCGTGAAGTCCGTATAACCCTTACGAATCTCTTCGGGTCCCATAAAGTCATGTTTTTTGCCAAATTGAGACAATGACAGATAACCGGAATAATTGATAGAAGTTTTCTGTTCACGTTTTCCGTCAACTGTAGTAATAAGGATTACACCATTGGCACCACGTGTACCGTAGATCGCAGCTGCGGAAGCATCTTTCAAAACATCTACCGATGCAATGTTTTCGGGTGCCACCGTACTCATATCACCTGGAATGCCATCAATCAATACCAACGGACTATTGCTGCCAGTTAGTGTAATGACACCGCGCAAACGGATACTTGAACCGGAGTTTGGATCACCACTACCTTTCGATACGACCAAACCGGCTACTTTACCCTTAATCAAGTCAGCTGCATCACTCACTTTACCTTGAATAAAATCATCTTTCTTCACGCTGCTGATGGCACTGGTGACATCACCTTTCCTTTGCGTTCCGTAACCAATAACCACTACTTCATCCAATAATTCAGTATCATCAGCCAGAGTAACATCGATCTTTCTTTGGCTTCCCACTGCAATTTCTTGAGACTTGTAACCGATATAAGATACAATCAGTACGGAGTTTGCTCCTTTCACTTTTAGCGTGTACTCACCATCAACATTGGTAATAACACCATTAGAAGTTCCTTTTTCAAGAATATTGGCACCGATAATAGGTTCGCCACTTTTATCTTTTACCACACCTGTGATTGTAACAGCCTGTTGCTGTACAATCTCGGTTCCCATAGTTTCTGTCATCTCCGGAAACGCAAATGCCGGACTAACACTGGCACCTGCTGCTAGAAAAAGACAGGTTGTCGCCTTTAAGACAGCTTTGCTGAATAAGGCTCGTTTTTCATGTGTCTTCATGTTACATTTTAAATTAAAAGGTTAATATTTCACTACAAGTTATAAATTCTTAATTAAAAGAAATGGACTAGTTTACTTTCCACTCAATCACCCCACCTGAAGCACCTTTCTGCAACTGGGCGACTATCTTCAATCCTGTCGTCTTTACCGGTTTGAAATCAAGGCTGTTGTAGCAGTCTTTCTTTACCGTATATTCATTCAATGCTTCTACTTCTTTCCATTTCGCTCCATCTTTATAGTAGAGTTTCCAGCTTTCCGGTATGCGGAAATTGCCGTCGTAATGGTCGAAGTCCAGCCAATAAACCTGTACGTTTGAAACGGTATAAGGCTGATCAAATTGATAGGCCAAGGTTTCCAGCGTTCCATTTCTCAACCACCAATAGTGGTAAGGTTTAGAAATATCCGATGAACGTTTCGGTTCCCATTGGTCATTCACCCCCCATGCCCAAGTTTCTACGGAGGCAGATTCAGGAGCGTCTTTCTGGATAGGAGCCTGTATCATCAGCGTCCGTGCCTTGCTGGCAATTGTCGGTTCGGGAATAGGACGGGCATATTCGGCAGCTTCAGGAATCCAAACCGCCATTTGATCTGCACCACGATTATTCCAGGTTGAATAAGGAATGGCTTTGAAAGGAACCTCTTTCACACTACCATCTTTACCTACTTCTTTCGCATTACCGGTCAGCACTACAACTCCGTTCAATAGGTTAGCATCGTAAGCAGACGCCATTGGAGTACCATCAGGGATGAATTTATTGAAGACAGTGCTGTCAGCCTGATCTTTGCCTTCTAGACAGAACATGATAGGGCCACGTTCGATAGCCAGTTTGCCACAGTCATCTTCTACATTGTCATTAGCCTTGATACGACGTACATCCATCGGAAGGTTGATTTCTACCACATCACCCACTTTCCAGGTACGTGAAATAGTAGCATAGCCATCATATTGTTTAGCATTTACTTTCTTACCGTTGACAGAAATGCTGTAAGCACCTGCCTTATCAGTAAATGAGTAAAGATCCGTCGGCACAGGAGCATCTTGCGCCCAACCCGGGATACGGAAACGCAAAGCAAATTCCTGCTCTTTCTCGGGAGTAACTAAGATGGAAACCTTTCCTTCCCAAGGATATTCAGTAGTCTGTTCCAAAGCTATATTATTGCTGTCTGTATTAAGGTCAGCCTTACTCTGGATATAAAGGTTAACATAAATATCATTACCCTGAGTAGCATACATATAATAAGGTACGGAAGCCATGAAGCGGGTTACATTACCCGGACAGCAAGCACAACCAAACCAATGCTGGCGTTCGTGCTGCCCCATAGATTCGAGCGGATTATCATAGAAAAATTTATCGCCACTGAGTGAAACACCCGAAATAACTCCATTGTAAAGAGCACGCTCCAGTACATCGGCATACTTGGCATTTCCCGTAGCCAGAAACATACGGTGATTCCAATAAACATTGGCGATGGCTGCACAAGTTTCGCAATAGTTGGTATGGTTGTTCAACTCATAGTTGGGACCGAAACCCTCGCCTTGAGGACGTGAACCGATACCGCCGATTATATAAAGTTTCTTACTCACCATATTCTCCCAAATACGACTCAGTGCGTTGAAGTAAGCTGTATCCTGAGTCAGGGCAGCCACATCGGCAACACCCGAATAAAGGTATCCGGCACGCACGGCATGCCCTACAATTTCGTCTTGCTGCAAAATGGGTTTATGATCTTGACTGTATTCGCTAAGACGATGTCCGTCTGTTCCTCTACCGGTTTCCTCCACGAAGTATTTGGCCATTTTCAGATATTTTCCATCACCTGTCACTTTATATAATTTAGCAAGCGCCATTTCAACGATGGGGTGCCCCGAAGGAACATGCTTTTGTCCTTCACCCGGACCAAATACCTGACAAACAAGGTCGGCATTCTTGATAGCTACATCAAGCAAGGAGCGTTTACCTGTTGCGCGATAGTGAGCAACGGCAGCTTCATACAAATGACCGCTATTATAAAGTTCATGACTATTAATCTTTTCCCAACGGCTCTTTCCCCACCAACCGGAAAGGCGATAGCATTTATTAGTAACGCAAGTGGTAAGATAACCATCCGGTTCCTGAGCAGCAGCAATCAAAGTAATAACGCTATCCAGATAAGCATCCAGCGCTTTATCATACTTCACAGCCAGCGAATAAGAGGCTCCTTCTATAATCTTATAAGGATCGGTATCATCAAAAGAAAAGTCACCGCGATGTTCTCCCTTCATCAGACCACCGGCTATGGCAAAGTTATCGAAGCGCCCGTTCTTCTCACATTCTTTAAATGCGGAAGGAATAGAAACAGTACGGTTCGTTTCAATGCGTGGAGTCCAGAAGTTATCATTCAGGTGAACTTGCGTAAAAGGAACTTCTTTGATCGGTGCATCAGGCTTAACGTAGGAATTGCTACAAGCACTCATGCCCAGAAGGGCAATGCTACCGAAAAAAAATTGAATTCGTTTCTTCATCATACTATATATGTGCTTTTAAATCATTAGCATTAGTGTACGGCAAAGGAAAGGGATTTCCTGCTAACAGAATGAAAAAATAATCTATAAGGATAAAAGAATAGTCGAAGCACGAGGCTCCAAAAAGGGATTTAGACAATCATTTCATAGATTGGACTATTTTTTCATGCCTGTAGATATTATACCCAGTAAGCTCATAAACAGCAAGCAAAGACATACTCCCAATTCATATAAAGTTGCATGGCAAAACAAAGGATATGAAGAATTATTTGTACTTTTACCGCAAAACATACTGAGATTATGAGAGCAACTTATATCTGGCAACAAAACAAGTGGCCTGACTTCACCTGGAATGACTCTAAATTATCCTATAAATTAGGTAGAGTCCGAAGCTTACAAGGTAAACTTGTAGGAAAAATGAGTGTGCTCGGTTTTGATCTGAAGAATAGTGTTATGCTCGATGCACTAACGGCAGACATTACAAAATCATCTGAAATAGAAGGTGAGATATTAAATATAGATCAAGTACGATTTTCCGTGGCCCGCCATTTAGGAATAGAAATAGAAGGAATACCCGAAGCGGATCGTTATATAGATGGAGTGGTGCAAGTGATGATAGATGCTACTCAGAATTATATGCAACCCTTAACAGACGAGCGTCTCTTCAACTGGCATGCAGCTTTATTTCCTACAGGGCGAAGTGGTGCATATAAAATAACGGTTGCCAATTGGCGGCAAGGATCAGAACCTATGCAGGTCATATCGGGTGCTATGGGAAAAGAAAAAATTCATTATCAAGCACCTGATTCAAGTGAAATCCCCTATCAAATGGGGCTATTTTTGGATTGGGTAAATGATAATCAGGAGATAGATCCGGTGCTAAAAGCCGCCATAGCTCACTTCTGGTTTGTAACTATTCATCCGTTTGACGATGGTAATGGGCGTATTTCCCGAACAATAACAGATCTATTCTTAGCTCGTGCGGATGAGATGCCGCATCGCTTTTATAGCATGTCTGCTGAAATACGTAAACAGCGGAAAAGTTACTATGATATATTAGAGAAGAGCCAAAAGAGTGGTCTGGATATCACGAATTGGCTTGAATGGTTTTTGGACTGTTTAAAAGCCGCATTGATTCATACAGAAAAAATGGTCAGTACTGTTTTGCAGAAAGCTGCTTTCTGGGACAAGCACCGGTTGGTCTCGATGAATGAGCGACAGATAAAAATGGTGAATTTACTATGGGATGGCTTTAATGGGAAAGTAACCTCCTCAAAGTGGGGAAAGATTACAAAATGTTCTGCGGATACAGCCTTACGTGATATACAAGATTTGATAGCAAAAAATGTACTGCGGAAAACAAACGAAGGAGGACGTAGCACCAATTACGAATTAAATCTGTAATATTTCATAGGAAGCACGTCTTATATTCATCGCATATAATGCGGAGATTACAAATCCTAATCTCCGCATTATTGCATCAGATAAATCCTGATCATTCAAAAACCGCACCCAACCAGACAGATATTCGGAATACACCTACGCCCTAAATACGAGATAAACATGGACCAGATAAGCACACGCAAATGGATGAAAAAATAATCCAATCGAATACAAGAATACTACAAACAGCCATTGAGAGGACCATAGAAAGGCATCTTTTGGACTATTCTTTTATTACATTATATTATTCAGTCCTTCCGTTCGCTCTTTTTTCTTTTACTTTGCAGACAGACAAATAAGAATTAACCGAATCATGAAAAACAACCTCTCTTTCAAATTAGTCGTTATTTCCTTATTTCTGTATTGCGGAAATAATTCACTCGAGGCAGCATCAGGAAAGAAATACGCACTGGCATCTCCCGACGGAAAACTGAAAGTAGAAATCAGTACCGGAGACAAATTATCTTATCAGGTAATGCACGAAAAGGATACAATTCTCTCTCTTTCTAACATAGGCTTGGTTCTGGCTGACGGAACCGAAATAGGAAACTATTCTCAGGCAACAGGTATAAAAAGGAAAAAGATCAGGGATAATGTAGAATCCTCTTTCTACCGCTTCAAGGAGTTCGTTGTTGCATGCAATGAACTCGACTTGAAGTTGAAAGGTGGTTTTGGAGTTACTTTCCGCGCTTATAATGATGGAGTAGCTTACCGTTTCTATACCACACGTACAGCAGGTGTTACAGTCAAAGATGAAATAGCTGAATTCAACTTTAATCAAGATTATACAGCTTATCTTCCTTATACGACGAATGACAAAAAGCCGATGGCAATGGCTTTTCAAAATATATACGATGTTACCCCACTATCAAAGGCACAGCCGAAAGTAGCTTTCCTACCCGTTACAGTGGACTGCGGTAAAACCAAATTAACTCTACTGGAATCTGATCTTGAAGCATATCCGGGAATGTTTGTAGAATCTCAGAAAGATGGATATGGGCTAAAAGGTGTTTTTGCCTCCTACCCTACCCAAACAGATTTCTATCCTTGGCGTATGCAGGAGTATGTAACAGAAACCAGTGATTTCATAGCACGCAGTAGTGAGGCACGTACTTATCCTTGGCGCGTACTGGCTGTTACAGAAAAGGATACGGATATGCCTGTTAATAATCTGGTGTATGCACTGGCATCTCCCAATCGCATAGGTGACACATCATGGATAAAGACCGGAAAAGTGGCCTGGGATTGGTGGAATGACTGGAATCTGAAAGATGTCCCCTTTAAGGCAGGTATCAATATGGATACCTATAAATATTACATAGACTTCGCCAGCAGGAATGATATAGAGTTTATAGTGCTCGACGAGGGTTGGTATAACCCGAAAAGCGGTGATATGCTGACTGTTATTCCGGAACTGGATCTTCCGGAACTGATTGCCTACGGAAAACAGAAAGGAGTTGATATCATTCTTTGGACAGTATTCAATGTACTCGACAAACAACTGGAAGCCGCCTGCAAGAAGTACTCCGAAATGGGTATCAAAGGCTTCAAAGTAGACTTTCTAGATCGTGACGATCAGACTGCTGTTGAAATGGTATATCGTATCGCTGATGCTACGGCAAAACATAAGTTGACACTCGACCTCCATGGCATTTACAAACCTACAGGTATCAATCGCACTTATCCGAATATCATCAACTTTGAGAGCCTGTTCGGTATGGAAGAGGTGAAGTGGACGGATATCAAGAATAACATGCCTCTCTACGATGTGACCTTCCCTTATATCCGTATGATGGCAGGGCCGGTAGATTATACTCCGGGTGCCATGCGCAATGCAACGAAAGCCGACTGGCGTGCCGTCTATTACTCACCGATGAGTATGGGAACCCGTTGTCATCAGTTGGCCGCCTATATTGTACACGATTCTCCGCTCACCATGCTGTGCGATGCTCCGACGAATTATCTGAATGAACAGGAATGTGTGGACTTCATCACTTCAATTCCTGTGGAGACGGATTCTACCTTTATCGCCGCAGGTAAAATGGGAGAATATATCGTTAGTGTACGAAAGAAAGATATCAACTGGTACATTGGCGGGATGACAAACTGGGATGAACGTGATGTAGAACTTGACTTTTCGTTCCTGCCTTCCAATGTTCGCTATACAGCCACGCTTTTTGCTGATGGTATTAATGCGAACAAGCAAGCGGAAGATTATCGTACAGAGAAACTGATTATAGATAAAAACAGCCGGATAAAGCTACATTTAGCTTCGGGCGGAGGATTCGCGATGAAACTTGAGTTATATCCGGTGCGAGGTGAAGTAACGTCCATACCCGAGGGAAAGAATATTCCTTCTTTTTATAAGAAATACATTGAAACTGAGGGATTATATGTCACTTCTTCCGAAAGGGTAAGTGATGAAGCGTTGCTGAAAGCCTGCGATATCATCAGTCTGATGCTATCAAAACGTCCGGATGTAAAAGCGCATATGGTGAAAAAAGGCTGCCATGTGATGGTTATCGGTAAAGACGAAGAAACTTGTGATTTACCGGAATTTGCCCATATCTGCAATTCACCGGACAGCATTGCATACTGGAACTGGCGTGCCCGTGGTTTCGGTGGAGCACCGGAAGATGAGTTCTCCGCCAGTTGCGGGGAAGAGAATCTGTTGGCCTTGCCACAAGATAAATATATGGGTGAGAATATTCTGATTCATGAATTTGCTCATCTGATACATATGGTAGGAATTGCAGGTGTGGAACCGGATTTCAATGACCGACTGGAAGCATTGTGGAAAAGTGCTGGAGAAAAAGGGCTATGGGCCGGTACTTATGCATTAAGCAACAAGGAAGAGTATTTTGCGGAATGTGTACAGTCTTTCTTTAACTGTAACCGTTACGCTGATCCAGCCAATGGTGTACACAATTCTATGAATCGTCGCGTAAAGCTGAAAGCCTACGATCCGGAAATGTACAAGTTGTTGAAAGAATATTTTTATGAGATAGAGATACCGATTAATAATGAAATACATAAATGACCAGCGTAGCGCTGGAACAAGGTTTGCTGCGCGGTGCAAGTAATTTTTCTAACAATAAAGTAATAATATGAATAGAACCATTCTTTTAATCACTTTCTTTTTAATAGGAGCCATTTCCGCCTTTGCACAGGCCGCTTTCAATACTCCCGGTGCCGGCAATCCCGTGATTCCCGGATATTTCGCCGACCCTACCATCAAAAAGTTTGGTGATACTTATTATATGTACGCCACTACCGATGGCAGTGGTGCAGGCTTCGGCCCTGCACAAGTATGGACCAGCAAGGACTTCATTAACTGGACCCTGATGCCCATGAACTGGCCCGACAGCCACTGGATATGGGCACCCGATGTGATGCAGCACTCTGATGGAAAGTACTACTATTTCTACTGCCAGCCCTGTATCATTCATTGCGGAGTCAGTGAAACGCCCCGTGGCCCGTGGAAGAATATCCTAGGCAATAGCGAAGCCGTCCTCATCCCCGACCGTTTCGTAACAAATGCCATCACTCTGGATGGACAAACATTTGTGGACGATGACGGTTCAGTCTATATGTACTGGGGAACCTGGGGTATTTACAAAGGTTTCGGTTGCGGTGCCGGAAAATCAGCTCCCGATTTGAAGAGTTTTATCGAAACCCGCCTCATCCCCAATACCGAAGCCACCGATTTCTTTGAAGCACCTTTTGTAATCAAACGCAATGGAACCTACTACTTTATGTATTCCTCCGGTTCCTGCCACGACCACACATACCGTGTGCAATACGCCACCTCAGACAAGCCTCTGGGGCCTTACACCTATGGCGGCTGCATCCTCGAAACCAATGCTGACGGAACCATTCACGGTCCCGGACATCACAGTATCCTCCAGGAAGGCAATGATTACTATATCATTTATCACCGCCACGATAATCCACACTCCAACCGTGGTTTCCACCGCCAGCTTTGCATCGACCGCATGTCATTCAATGCAGACGGGACGATTCAGAAAATCATCCCTACTCATGACGGCGTAGGTGCACTGGCCCCCTCCGTTGTTAAATCAGCCAACCTTGCCTTTGGTAAAAGCGTGCGTGCCTCTTCCTCTTATGATGACAACTTCCGTCCCGAATATGCCGTAGATGATAACAACGGAACTTTATGGCACCCGCGCGGCATGGGACAGGAATGGCTTGAAATAGACTTGGGACGCACCCAGCAGATACAAACGATCTGGACCCAATTTGAATATGGCACTCAGTTCTATCAATACCTGATTGAAACTTCAACAGACGGTAAACACTGGAATATCTTTGCCGACAAGCGAAACAATCATCTGGCAGGCAGTCCGATGGTGGACTTCGGAAAAGCCAAAGCCCGCTTCGTGCGCCTCACTTATACCGGCGGACAGAAGAATGGCTTCGGTGGTGCTATCTGGAACATCAAGGTATTTTCCGGTATCGAAGACTCCGCTCCCCAACAGTGGATCGGTCTGACAGCCGCCGACTGGAATGGTCGCGAATGGCAGAACAATGAAGGAATGTTAGGAGGTGCTTTTATCCTGAAAGCAGGATCAGCCCGCACCAAGCGCATTGACGGACGCGATGCACTGGTTCTCGAACCGGGTACTACACTGGAATACCGTCACCCGTTACTTTCTCCCTCCAAGGAGCATACAATTAGTGGGTTAGTTCATAGGTTAGGTAGATGGCAAAACTACGAAGCGGAGTCCGCCCTTTCATCCGGCGTGATTTCGCTTCAAAGTGGAGCCAAACCCTTAATCATCACTAATCTGCGCTACTATAACTGGAAACAGGCACCTGCCGAACAGGAATATGATACCACTACGGATATCGTCCGCTTACCGACTGCTGATCAGCAAAAGCGTGGCCTAGTAGTAAGCATCACCGCCGATGACTTCGCCGCAGGCGACACCGTACATTATCTTTCCAATCATGGAATAGAAGGATACTTCGAAGCCCACAAAGCCCCCTCCATCATTAAGGAAGTGGAAGGAAAAAAGAGTTTCAGTTTTGATGGTCATCAGGTATTCCAGTCCAACTTCTCCCTGCCTGCAACCTTGCTGGACAATGCCCCCTATACATTGGAAGCCTGGATACTGAATGATTCTATTGCCGAAAACGAATGTGTAGCCGACTTCACGACTTCGCATGACGAATTGGAAAAGATTATGCTCTTCAGTGGTACGGAACCCCGATGCGGTGTCATCAACCACTACGGCTGGTACGAAGATGCCGGATACAAGGACATGAAAGAGCTGACCGGCAAATGGCAGCATATCTATATTTGTTTCGACGGCCGCATGGAACAAGTATATATCAATGGTAAATTAATTAGCGAAAAAGACATTCAATTGCTAATAAAACCATCACAATACGTAACTTTGGGGCGGAATGTAGAACGCAACTGGCCGTTCACGGGCTACCTGCATTCACTGAAACTATGGGACGAATATATTCCAATCAAGAAATAATACCATAAAACGAATAATAACCATGAGAAAAGTATTAGTTACCACCCTGCTGGTTGCCGCCACCATAGGCGGTCAGGCACAAGTGAAAAACCAATCACACGGGTATCCCATCGATCCCGTACCTTTCACCTCGGTGAAAGTAACCGACTCCTTCTGGGGACAACGCCTCAACGCGAGCCGAGAGGTAACCATCCCCCTGGCATTCAGCAAATGCGAGGAAACCGGAAGATATCAGAACTTTGTCAACGCAGCACATCCCAGCGATACGATTAAAGTAGGCGGACTGGCTTTCGACGATACGGACGTCTATAAAACCATCGAGGGCGCCAGCTACCTGTTACAGACTTATCCGGACAAGAAACTGGCTAAATACATTGACAGTGTACTGGTAATTGTAGCCGCAGCACAAGAACCGGACGGATACCTCTACACCAGTCGCACCATGAACCCGAAGCATCCACACGAATGGGCGGGAAGCAAACGTTGGGAAAAGGTAGAAGACCTGAGCCACGAGTTCTACAACCTGGGACACATGGTGGAAGGCGCCATCGCTCACTACCAGGCCACCGGAAAGAAGAACTTCCTCAATATCGCCATCCGATATGCCGACTGCGTATGCCGTGAAATCGGTACAGGCGAGGGACAGCAAATCCGCGTTCCCGGACATCAGATTGCAGAAATGGCACTTGCCAAACTTTATCTGGTCACCGGAGACAAGAAATACCTCGACCAGGCCAAGTTCTTCCTCGACCAGCGTGGATATACCAGCCGTACGGACGAATACAGCCAAGCACATAAACCGGTGGTTCAGCAGGATGAGGCTGTGGGGCACGCTGTTCGCGCCGCATATATGTATGCAGGTATGGCCGACGTAGCCGCCCTGACGGGAGACACCGCCTATATCCATGCCATCGACCGCATCTGGGATAATATCGTCGGCAAGAAATACTACATCACCGGCGGTATCGGAGCTACCGCAGCCGGAGAGGCTTTCGGCAAGAATTATGAATTGCCCAACATGTCAGCCTATTGCGAGACTTGTGCTGCCATCGGCAACGTGTACGTCAACTACCGTCTTTTCCTCCTGCACGGTGAATCCAAATACTACGATGTACTGGAACGCACCTTATACAATGGTCTGATTTCAGGTGTATCCCTGGACGGCGGTGGCTTCTTCTACCCCAACCCGATGGAAAGTATGGGACAGCATCAACGCCAGCCCTGGTTCGGTTGTGCCTGCTGCCCGTCCAACATCTGCCGTTTCATCCCGTCCCTGCCGGGGTATATCTACGCTGTGAAGGATAAGGACGTTTACGTTAACCTCTTCATGTCCAATACTTCCGACCTGAAAGTGGGTGGCAAAGCTGTTTCTATCGAGCAAACCACCCAATACCCGTGGAACGGCGACATCACCATCGGCATCAACAAGAACAGCGCCGGACAGTTCAACCTGAAAGTCCGTATTCCCGGATGGGTTCGGGGTCAGGTAGTTCCCAGTGACCTGTATACCTATAGTGACGGCAAGCGTCTGAAGTACACAGTGAAAGTAAACGGAGAAGCCGTACAGAATGAGCTGAAAGATGGTTATTTCTGCATCGACCGCCGTTGGAAAAAGGGTGACAAGGTGGAAGTACACTTCGACATGGAACCGCGTATCGTGAAAGCCAACAATAAAGTGGAAGCCGACCGCGGACGCATTGCCGTAGAACGCGGACCGATTGTATACTGTGCAGAATTCCCGGATAATAACTTCGACATCTTCAGCGTATTCATGAACCGCAACCCGAAGTTTGAAGTGGTAGAAAAGCCCGATCTCCTGTATGGCATCAACCAATTGAAGACCGGCGCACAGACACTTGGCTACGACGATCAGGGTCGCCTGACCACTACCGATGTGAGCCTGACACTGATACCTTACTACGCATGGGCTCACCGTGGTTCGGGAGCTATGGAAGTATGGTTGCCGCAAGAGCTGAGCGCATCCCGCCCCACCATGCCTGCCACACTGGCTTCGGAAAGTAAAATAGACGCATCCCATCGCGCAAAATCCATCTCGGCCATCAATGACCGCCTGATTCCGAAAGATGAAAATGACCGTTCCCTGCCCTACTACCATTGGTGGCCCAAACAGGGAACTACGGAATGGATCACGTATGAATTCCCGGCAGAAGCTGCCGTATCAAGTTCCACCGTATATTGGTTTGATGATGCCCCTTGGGGCGGCTGTCGTGTACCGAAAAGCTGGAAGATATATTATAAAGATGCGCAAGGCCAGTGGCAGCCCGTCACAGGTGCCGACAAATATGGCGTTGTAAAAGGTGCGGGAAACACCGTAAACTTTGATCCCGTAAAAACCAAATCAATAAAACTGGAAATCACCCTGCCAGACAAACATGCAGCAGGTGTTTATGAATGGGAAGTACAATAAAGGTTAGTTAGATATGAATGTTTGTAAATTAGGTTTGTCGATAGCCATGCTCCTTAGCGGGGGCATGGCTTTCGCACAAGGCACGGTGGACGATTATAACCGTGCCTACGCATTGAGAGAGAAATTCAGTGCCAACAAAGTATTCTACTCCAACGTCACACCGCAATGGATAGAAGGCACACATCAGTTCTGGTATGTACGCAATACGCCCGAAGGCCGTATCTACGTATCGGTGAACGCAGACAAGAAAAGCAGAAAGGAATTGTTCGACCACAAGCGTTTGGCAAGCGCACTGAGCAACGCGTCCGGCAAAGAAGTAAACCCCGAAGCAATCCAGTTGGAACGGTTACGGGTGAATCCGAGCTTAGATACGCTTCGTTTTGTATTCGGCAACCAATGCTGGATGTACACCACCCGCAAGAATCAGTTGGTAAATGAAGGCAGCTTGCCCGACCGTAATGCACCACAGAAGCACTGGATGGAGCGAGATGACGAAAAAGAAGCCGCTCCCGTAACTTCACCCGATGGAAAGTATACCGCCTATATCAAAAATCAGAATGTATATGTGAAGGAACTTGCCACGGGAAAAGAAAAGCAGTTGAGCCTTGACGGTACACTCAGCAACTATTACTCAGCTTATATCCGCTGGTCTCCGGACAGCAAGAAGGTGGCATCCTGCAAAATCCGCCCGGTAGAGAAACGATATGTGTACTATGTAGAGTCTTCTCCGGCAGATCAACTCCAACCGAAGCTGCACAAGCAGGAATATGCCAAACCGGGAGACGAACTTCCTTTCAAGATACCTTGCATTTATGAAGTTGAAACAGGACGAGGCATCATCCCCAGCACCGACCTCTTCGATCGGCAGTATGAAATATACGGTCCCGAATGGAACAATGACAGTCGTGCCGTAACCTTCGAATACAATCAGCGTGGACATCAGGTATATCGTGTACTTGAACTCTCTGCCGAGACAGGCATCGTGCATCCTCTGATAGAAGAAACCTCTGACAAATACGTGAACTATACCCGCCGTTTCCGTCACGACCTAAGGGACAACAAGCACATCATCTGGATGAGCGAACGGGATAACTGGAACCACCTGTACATGTATGACCGCACTACCGCACAGCCCATCCATCAGATAACCCGCGGCGAATGGTATGTGCGCGAAGTGCTCCGCGTAGACGAGGACAACCGACAGATTTATTTCTCCGCAAATGGTGTACAACCCGGTGAGGACCCTTATCTCATCCGCTATTACCGCATTGGTTTCGACGGGAAAGACTTGGTTTGCCTTACTCCGGAAGAAGGAATGCACCGTGCCTGGTTCTCGGGAGATATGAATTATCTGGTAGACGTTTACTCTATGGTAAACAAAGCTCCTGTTACCGTATTGCGCAGTGCCGAAGATGGCAAGGTGGTGATGCCGCTGGAGACAGCCGATATCAGTCGTCTGGAAGCAGAAGGCTGGAAAGCACCGGAAGTATTTACCGCCAAGGGGCGTGACGGCAAAACGGATATGTGGGGACTGATTGTTCGTCCCACCAACTTCGACCCGAACCGGAAGTATCCGGTTATCGAATACATTTACCAAGGTCCCGGCGACCAATATGTACCCAAGACTTTCATTCCGTACAATTGGTACATGACTTCACTTGCCGAACTCGGCTTTATCGTCGTCATGGTGGATGGAATGGGAACTTCTTTCCGTTCACGCGAATTTGAAAATGTATGTTATAAGAATCTGAAAGATGCAGGACTTCCCGATCACATCGCTTGGATAAAAGCTGCCGGAGAGAAGTATCCGTATATGGATATGGACCGCGTAGGCATCTACGGCTGTTCCGCCGGAGGTCAGGAGTCCACCACTGCCGTGCTGCTGCATCCCGAATTCTACAAAGCCGCTTATTCCGCCTGTGGCTGCCACGACAACCGCATGGATAAAATCTGGTGGAACGAACTCTGGCTGGGATATCCCGTGGGAGATCAATATAAGGAAGGATCGAATGTAGAGAATGCCCATTTGTTGAGCCGCCCCCTAATGCTGGTAGTCGGTGAACTGGATGACAATGTAGACCCCGCTTCAACCATGCAAGTAGTAAACGCTTTGATTAAGGCAAACAAGGATTTTGAACTGGTAGTCATCCCTGGCGCACACCATACGATGGGCGAAGACTTCGGGGAACATAAACGGTATGATTTCTTTGTACGTCATTTGATGGGGGGAAACCCGCCAAAGTGGGACAAGGTGAAGAAGTGATAGAGTGATAAGGTGGTAAAGTGATAAGCACTCTATCACCTTATCACTTTATCACTTTATCACTCTCCCCTACCCCTTCAACCGTATTACGAACCTGCTCCCCTTTCCCAATTCACTTTCCACCGTCAACGTGCCGCCATGAGCCTCCACAAAGTCCTTTGAGATGGACAAGCCCAGGCCACTGCCTTGCACCTTCGTACCCGGCACACGGAAATAGCGGTCGAAAATACTTTGATGATAACGCGGGTCGATGCCCTTGCCAAAGTCCTGCACGTACATCTCAATAATTCCGTCTTCATGCTTGGCACCAATCACCACACGCCCGTTTTCTTTGGAGTAGCGGATGGCGTTGCTCAGAAGATTCGTCAGTACCCAAGCTATCTTTTCACTATCCACAAACAGTTTCGGCATCTTCTCGTCGGGATATTCCACTTCTATCTGAATACCAAATTTATCAGCCTGCACCTGATTGGCCTTAATGGCATACTCAATAAGCTCGATAGGCTTCGTTATCTTCGGCATCATCTGGAGCTTGCCGGCTTCTACTTGTGTCATATTCAGGAGTTCACCGGTGATACCCAGCAGGCGGTCGGCATTCTCTTTAATGCTTTTCGATAATTGTTCCTGCTCATCATTCAAAGCTCCTACCCGCTTGTCTTCCAACAACTGCAAACTCATAAGAATAGCTGATATAGGCGTTTTCAGTTCATGGGAGATGGTGGAGATGAAGGTGGTCTTGGCAGAGTCCAGCTCCTTAAACTCGGTGATATTCTTCAACAGGATGACGTCACCCAGGTTTTGCGGTTCGTCCGGATCGGTTTCCGTGTTCATAATCGTGATATAGGACGCCTGAAAATAGCTCTCCTTGTTGTCCGCATAGATTTTCAGCGGTTCCTTCTTTTCACTGGGAGTGATGAGTTCGCGCACCAGACGGCGGAGCAGGTCGTTCTTCAGCGAGAGTTCTTCGGCGGAATGGCGGATAACCTCTTCCCGCTTCAAGTTAAGCACGGTGAGTGCCTCTTTGTTGATGAAAAGTATTTCATGCTCCCGGTTCAAGCCGATGATAGGCTCGTGAATACTGTTCACGATGGCTTCCAGAAACTTCTTGGCAGCAAGAATATCGTTCAGTGTGCTGGCACGGTATTCCGTCAGCCGTTCCGCCATGCGGTTGAAGCTATCGGCCACTGCGCTGAACTCTTCGTGCCCGCTCATGTCGAGGCGTTTCTCGTAATTGTGATTGGCTATTTCGAAGATGCCGTGCGTCAGTTCCTGAATAGGCTTACTGATGGAACGGGGCAACCAGACCAACAACACGATACTGGCAAGAATACAGACGCCTCCGGTAACGGAAATCCACAGCAGAGCACGCTGCAAACCCGGCATGGCGGCAGGGCTGTCCGGTTCGGTGGCTGTCAGTATCTGAAGATTCACTACGGAGAGAGCAACCAGCAGAATGATCATACCAGCCAGAATGCCTACACTGAGTATTAATTTAGTACGAATATTCATAATGCACTGATGAATTAAATTTTATGCAAGTATAATCAAATCTATGTTTGCTTGCGCCAATTCGCTCACAAATTTTCTGTATTTCAACACCATGAACAAGGATTGCGGAAAGCGGAAAGCAGGACTGCCCATGCAAACAGAAGTAATCTGTCTCTCCTTACAAGTACGGATGATGGCATCCAATACATCTTTCGACTGTACCTGGAGGACTTCACCATCCAACTCAGTGACCAGTTTGAAGTGGTTCAGCAGATAACGTTGGCTTGCCAGGTCGATGCGGTCGGCACTCTCGCGGGGCGTCTGCACATACAGGGCAATGAAAGAAGTATTGTAGCGGGTAGCCAGCCGTGCCGCCTTACGGATGATGCGCCGTGGCGTCTTCTCATGACTGCTGATGCATGCCAGAAACTTCTCGTGCCGGACACCTACGCTCGAAATGACGACTTCGTTCTCCACCTTCTTCTCCACTCGCAGGGCTACTTCCTTCAAGGCCAGTTCACGGAGTTGGAGGATGTTCTCGGTCCGGAAGAAGTTGGTCAGTGCCGTCTGCACCTTCTCCGGGCGATAAATCTTGCCGGCTTTCAGACGGGTTATCAGTTCTTCGGCAGTCAGGTCGATGTTCACCACCTCGTCCGCTTCCTGAAGGACACTGTCGGGGATGCGCTCTTTGACTTCGATGCCGGAGATGCCTTGCACTTCTTCGTTCACGCTCTCGATGTGCTGGATGTTGACGGCGGAAATCACGTTGATGCCTTCGTCCAAAAGGTCCATCACGTCCTGCCAACGCTTTTCGTTACGACTGCCTTCTACGTTGGTATGCGCCAGTTCGTCCACGATGACTATTTCGGGATGGATGCGGATGATACCCTCCAAATCCATTTCTTCCAGTTCCTTGCCTTTGTAGAATATCCGTCGGCGGGGGATGACGGGCAGGCCTGCAAGGAGAGCTTCCGTCCCGGCACGTCCGTGGGTTTCGATGTAGCCGATTTGCACGTCTACGCCGTTGTCCAGCAGGTCGTGGGCTTCCTGGAGCATCCGGTAAGACTTGCCCACACCGGCTATCATGCCGATGTAAATCTTGAACTTGCCACGACGGGATTTCTTTATCAGGTCGAGGAAGTGTTGCACGTTTTGTTCTCTGTCCATACCTTTAAGTAGTTATCATTATGGGTTAGCCGGGATTAGTAAGTGAGTTGGCATATCATCAATACGGATGATGGGTATCATCAATACGGATGATGACTATCATCAATGCCGATGATGTCTATCATCAATGCCAATGATGCCTATCATCAATGCCAATGATGATAGGCTAAGTCATAGAGACAAGATACTTCTGTCACTTACATTAAGGCTTTAAGGTTATACCAAAGACTAAGTGGGTATCTTCCAAACAAGGATTCCAGATAGCCTGTGCAAAGATAGGCAATGAAAATGAGTCTGTTATCCTGATAGCCGTAGTAGCTTTCAATGCTACATTGGTAAAGGCAAAACCGGAGTTTCCATATCCTACCGTATAAGTTTCATAAGGAACGAATCCTACGGTTGCACTCAAACCTACCGACTTCACACTGAACGGATAGTTCAGTTCACAATAGGAAGAATAGTTTTGCGCGCCTTCCTCATTTTTATCGGCTCCCGCAAACATAGTGTACCAAGCTATGGACAGGGGAAACTTCTCGCAAGGCAACGTATAGGCCAGACCAGCTTCAAAGAAATGTGCCGTCTCATGACTTTTGAAGTTGAAATACTGACAGGCACCCTGTCCCGCCCACCAAAGGCTCGCCACAGACAGTGACAGACCGGACTCGCCGAATGCGTAAGCTGCCGTCAGGTCTATCTCCTTGTTTGCCTGGCCTTCGGTAGATTTATAACCGTCGAAGTCCGTGGAACCCCACGCAGTCAGAGAGAAGCCGCCGATGCCGAAACCCAGTGTAGGTTGGAAGCTGGCTCCCGTCTGATATACGCCGCGCCAGACGTAAGAGCTTACTAAATCACCCTGCACGGTAAATTCCTGTGCCTTCACATCATTTGTCCCGAAAAAACATGCAGCAACAATGGCTGCTATTACAAAAAACGTTCTTTTTACTTGTTTCATAATTCATTCAATCTTTAAAATACAATCTCTTAAAAAGAGAGAGGCGTGTCTCCGTTCACCCTGTTTTTAGACATCACCATGGCAAAATATGAACGGAGCCTGTCCGCCTCTCTTCTACCAACCTAAAGTTAGATTCTGATTATTAAAATAATTGGTTGTACAAATGATAATTTACCAGCGTGCATTTCCTAAGCCTGTAAGGCTTTTATCTTACAGCCCAGGGTAACACCCTGGGTAATGGATGCTCCCACAGTCTTACGCCCTGTAAGGGCAAAAGCCCATGCGTGCTGTAATGCCCTTACAGGACGCAAAGAGAAACACATGGCAATCCCCCAGGGCGTTGCCCTGGGCTATAAGATAAAAGGCTTTCAGCCTACCAGGTACTATCACGTCAATGAGTATGCCGAAAGGAAACCTTGATCCAGCGCTACGCTGCTAAATTATCATTTAATATTGTCTATCTCTTCGAGTGCAATGTTCAGTTTCAACACATTCACTTTCTCCGTACCGAAAAGGCCGAGAAGCGGTTTCTGTATCGTCTCGTCCACGATACTCTTCACCTTCGCCTCATCCATGCCACGTGCCTGGGCTACGCGTTTCACCTGTACGTATGCACTGGCGGGAGTGATATCCGGATCAAGCCCCGAAGCACTGGCTGTCACCATTTCAGCCGGAACGTCCTTGCGTTGTAGATAGGGATGGTGCACCAGGAAAGTATCGATACGGGCTTCTACTTCCGAAAGGTATTCTTCGTTGGTAGGGCCTTTGTTGCTACCGGAAGAACTGGTAGCATCGTAACCGTCACCGGCATGGGAAGGACGTCCCCAGAAGTAGATGTCTTTTGTAAACATCTGTCCTACATTAGCGGCACCGACCACCTTACCATCCAGAGTCGCTACTTCCGCATTACCCTTATTTGGACCTGCCACCTGGGCAAATATCCACAGGATAAGGATATAGAATACAGAGAAGAACACGCAAAAAGCAAGTGTTATTTTGAGGGATTTGAATAATGTTTTCATTATCTTGTTATTTATTAGTTTGTTATTATCAGGCCTTCTTCCGAAAGGAAACCCGGCCGGGGCGCCTCGCCCCTAAAAGAATAAACTGACTACCATATCTATTAATTTAATTCCGATAAAGGGTGCAATGACACCGCCTAAGCCATAAATCAGCAAGTTGCGGCGAAGCAATGCACTGGCACCAATCGGTTTATACTGTACTCCTTTCAGTGCCAACGGAATCAATATAGGAATAATGATAGCGTTAAAGATTATAGCTGAAAGGATGGCTGACTCAGGACTATGCAGCCCCATGACGTTCAGCGGTGCTAACTGAGGGATGGCTACCATAAACAAAGCGGGAATAATCGCAAAGTATTTAGCCACGTCATTTGCTATAGAGAACGTGGTCAATGTACCGCGCGTCATCAACAACTGTTTACCGATTTCCACAATTTCAATCAGCTTCGTAGGATCGTTGTCCAAGTCCACCATATTACCGGCTTCCTTTGCAGCCTGCGTACCGCTATTCATAGCAACGCCCACATTTGCCTGTGCCAATGCCGGAGCATCATTTGTACCGTCTCCCATCATTGCCACCAGCTTACCGGATTGTTGCTCTTTCTTGATATATTCCATCTTGTCTTCCGGCCGGGCCTCAGCTATAAAATCATCCACACCGGCCTTTTCTGCGATGTACTTTGCCGTCAGCGGGTTATCTCCGGTCACCATTACCGTCTTCACTCCCATCTTGCGAAGGCGTTCGAAACGTTCCTGAATACCCGGTTTGATGATATCCTGCAACTCAATAACGCCAGCCACCTGCCGGTTGACACACACTACCAACGGTGTACCGCCGTTACTTGAAATTGCAGCAATCACATCTTCCACCTCTTTCGGGAAACTGTTTCCGGCACTCTCTGCAATCCGGCGGATAGCATCGAAAGCACCTTTACGTATCTGAGTACCATTTTGCAAATCCACGCCTGAACACTTTGTTTCGGCAGTGAACTTAATCATCCGGGCACCCGTAGTATTCAGGTCACGCATGCGGCGACCTGTTTCCCGTCCCAGTTCTATAATTGATTTACCTTCCGGTGTTTCATCGGAGATGGAGGACAGCAGGCAAGCCTCAATAAAATCACGTTCGTCCACACCGGGAGCTGCATAGAACTTCGTAGCTTTACGGTTACCGATTGTAATAGTTCCCGTCTTATCCAGCAGCAACGTATCAATATCACCGGCCGTTTCCACCGCCTTACCCGATTTCGTTATCACATTGGCACGAAGCGCACGGTCCATACCTGCAATGCCGATAGCGGAAAGCAGACCACCGATTGTGGTCGGTATCAGGCAGACAAACAGGGAGAGAATAGCTGCAATCGAGATGTACGTTCCCGGATGATCTATATTCGTATAGTCCGCCATCGGAATCAGCGTGACGCAAACAATCACGAACACCAGTGTGAAACCGGCCAGCAAGATAGTCAACGCTATTTCATTCGGTGTTTTTTTCCGGGTAGCGCCTTCCACTAATGCAATCATCTTGTCGAGGAAGCTCTCACCCTGTTGTTGGGTTACCAATACCTTTATCTTATCAGAAAGCACCTTCGTACCACCGGTTACGGAACTCTTATCTCCACCCGCCTCACGGATAACCGGGGCAGATTCGCCTGTGATGGCACTTTCGTCAATGGAAGCCAGTCCTTCTACAATCTCACCGTCAGCCGGAATCGTATCACCGGCTTCGCAAATAAAGTAATCACCTTTCTTCAGGCGTGCACTACTGATATGGCAGACTTTGCCATCAATCAGGATTTTAGCGGGAGTCTCCTCACGCGTCTTGCGCAGGCTGTCGGCCTGGGCCTTACCACGAGCCTCGGCAATGGCCTCAGCGAAGTTGGCGAACAGCAGAGTAACAAAGAGAACGACGAACACCAGGAAGTTGTACCCGAATGTTCCATATTCCGTAGTTCCCAGCGAGAGGATGCAGACCACCAACATCACCAGCGTCACAAGCTCCACCGTAAACATAATCGGATTCTTAATCATCACCCGTGGATCCAACTTCACGAATGATTGCTTCAAGCTTTCCATTACTTGCTCCTTTTGAAACAAAGAAGCTGATTTCTTATCTTTCATATCTTTCTTTTTCTACTACTTACAAACTAAAATGTTCAGCAATCGTACTCAACGCATGCACCGGGAAGAATGACAGGGCAGCTACAATGAAGATAACCGCAAAAGTCATCACAGCAAATGTAACCGTATCCGTCTTCAGTGTACCGGCACTTTCCGGGATGAACTTCTTCTGCGCCAGCAAACCGGCAATGGCCACCTGCCCTACAATCGGGATAAAACGGCTCAGAATAAGCACCCAACCGCAAGCGTAGTTCCAGAAATAAGTATTATCTCCCAGTCCCTCGAAACCGGACCCGTTATTAGCTGCACACGAAGTAAACTCATACAATTGCTCGCTCAGCCCGTGGAAACCCGGATTATTCAGCCAACCACCCTCGCTTGCCACAAAGTCGGGATGATGAGCAAACAGATACGTGGACAGAGCCGTTCCTACCAGAATCACAAACGGATGAAGCAACGCCACAACGGTCGCAATCTTCATTTCGCGTGCTTCCACCTTCTTACCGAGGAACTCCGGTGTACGCCCTACCATTAGTCCGCTGATAAACACGGCTATAATTATAAATGTATAGTAGTTCATCCAACCTACCCCGACACCACCGAACCAAGTGTTAATCTGCATATTCAGCATCTCCATCAGTCCGCTGAGCGGCATCGTAGAGTCGTGCATACCATTCACCGAACCGTTGGAAGTGACGGTAGTCGTAATACTCCACAAGGCTGTTGCAGCCGCACCAAGCCGTACCTCTTTTCCCTCCATCGCTCCGCCATCCTGCGCAATACCCAGTTCGTCAATACGCGGGTTACCGTTCATCTCCTGATAGACATTGATGCCGACACCCGTCAGATAGGCAAAGAGCATTACACCGAATATACTATAAGCCAGTTTCTTACGATTGGAATAGAAACCGAGTGCGAAAACCATTGCCATCGGTATGATCAGGATAGACCAACATTCTACCATATTAGACAGATACGTAGGATTCTCCAACGGATGTGAAGAGTTTACACCGAAATAACCGCCACCATTGGTTCCCAGTTGTTTAATAGGCACAATGGCTGCCGCAGGTCCCTGCGATACCAACTGTTCCTGTCCTTCCAGCGTGGTCACCTCCATCTTGCCGTCGAATCCCATCGGAGTACCCTGAAGAATCAGGATAAAGCCCACAATCAAAGAAAGAGGCAACAGGATACGTGTACTACTTAATACAAGGAAGTTCCAGAAGTTACCTATTGTCTTCGTTGTCTTTGCACTGATGGACTTCATGATACCTGCCATAGCCGCCATACCCGTTGCCGCCGTAATAAACTGGAACAGCATGATGACGAACAATTGCGTAAAGTAAGTTAATCCGCTTTCACCGGAATAATGCTGTAAATTACAGTTCACCATGAAGCTGATGCAGGTGTTGAATGCTTGGTCCGGTGTCTGCGGCCCGTTACCGTCGGGATTCAGAGGCAACCAGTGTTGAGTAACCAGCAGCACCATGCCCCACACAAACCAGAAAGCGTTTAATATCAGAAGCGCTTTCAGAAACTGTTTCCAGTTCATCTCTTCGGTGGGGTTGATGCCACACACTTTAAAAATAAGTCTCTCAATCGGCTTCATGAAGTCCGACCATGTCTTTTGTCCTTTATAGACTTTTGCAATATACTTTCCCAACGGATAAGCCAACGCCACCATCAGGACTATCTGCAAGATTACACCTAAAATCTCTGTGTTCATTTCTCTAATTCATTAATAAAATGATACCTTAATTGTCAATTGCCTAAAACTTTTCCGGTCTCACAAGTACATACATCAAATACCCGAAAACCGCAATACCCAATACAAATAATGTTATATACATAATCTTTCTCTCCTTCTTAAATCTTTTCAAACCAATCCACACATTTCCAGAACAGCCCGAAAGCGAGCAACCCGCTCGCGAGGCAGAAAATAAATGAAATCGTTATTCCCATGTCTTTTACCTTTTATCAGATTAATACTATTACTTTGTTTGCCACAACAATGCCAAAGACGTGCCAAAAGCGAGAGAAGAGCCTTAACAATCTGATTTACAATAAGCTGACAATTCCATTACAGCCAATCCGCCTCCGCCCCACCCTTCCAAAATGAAAGGGTGCCCTATCAAAACAGAAAACGGCAGAACCCCAAAAACCAACCCGGACGGCGATGGCAATTTAGAAGAGAACCCGCTAGGATAGACAGCACGCACAAAGGCAGGAAGACAGAAATCCCTTTCGGACAGTAGATTAGTGCTGCTGGAAGGGAATTTTAATGGTTAAGTTGATAAAGGATAACAGGTCTACAGAGACAGATAAATCAACTGTATTTATTTTTAGCCAATGCTTTTTCTATGGTTTCTCCGATAGATTTACTACATTTGCATCAGCCACATAAAACGTGTTAAAGCATGGAAAGAACCTATATTAATGAATTTCATAAGCAATGGATAGAAAGCACCTTGAAGTCGATAACCTCTTGGCAGAAGCAGCCCATCTCGTTAGAAGAGAAAAAGAAGCAACAGGAAATGCTGAACCGCCAGAGGGATATAAGAGAGGGCAAATACTCTTTCTTTATCTTACCTCAATAAAGGCGGGGAGAATGAAGTTTTCACCGGTAATGAAGATATTGTATTCAAATTGAATAACTTTGAATATGCAGGTGATGACCTTACCAACTTCTTCATCCGAATAGAAGCACATAACCATTTCTTCTACAATGTAGCTTACACTTTAGTAGGTTTTGCCTATAATAGTATGCATGAGTTTTGTGCTGTATTAGTTCAGCCTTATGTTAGGGCAAAGCGAGAAGCTACGGAAGATGAAATAGCAGATTACATGGAAGCATTAGGCTTTGAGATGGACTATGAAGATGAATACCATAATGAAGAATATGAAGTTTTTGATGCTGTTCCTGATAATGTTCTTTATGGAATAGATAATAAACTATACTTCATAGATACCCAAATCAGACTGAGATTAAGGCATATTGAGTGATATATAGCTTTTCCTCCTATTCGTTTATAATATAGTATCTTATCTCTTTCTTGTTAAACAATACAAAGATAGCAATGTTTTTCCGAAAAGCCCGTCTCGGCATGCCCCGAAATGCAAGCCTAAATCTTATATTCCTCTATCTTCCTGTACAGCGTTGTCAAGCCGATTTTCAACAGTCGTGCCGCTTCTGTCTTATTCCCTTTCGTATATTCTAGTACACGGGCAATGTGACGGCGTTCCATAGCCGAAAGCTCAAAGCAGCCGGGCATGCCGTCGTCCGATTGCTCGTAATGGGCATTCTGAATCTCCAACGGTAAATCTGCAATATCCAGACGATCACCTTCGCAAACGATGAGGCTGCGCTCTATCACATTACGCAACTCGCGGATATTCCCTTTCCAGGGTTGTTGTTCCAGTGTACTGAGAAATTCGGGAGTAATCTCATTAATGGCACGCGACAGTTGTGCTGAGAAGTTCCGTATAAACGCCTTTGCCAGCAGGCGGATATCTCCCGTACGCTCGCGCAGCGGCGGCAGGTGTACTTGGAATACGCCAAGCCGATAGAAGAGGTCTTCACGGAAACGCCCTTTGGCTATCTCTTCCGGCAGATTACGGTTGGTTGCCGCAATAATACGCACATTGACGCGTGTCGGTTTCGTATCGCCTATCTTGATATATTCTCCTGTTTCGAGGATACGCAACAACTTGGCTTGCAGTTCAAAAGCCATCTCACCGATCTCATCCAGAAAGATGGTGCCATGGTTCGCCTCCTCAAACAAACCCTTCTTATCTTTCAACGCTCCCGTAAACGAACCTGCCTTATGCCCGAACATCTCACTTTCCAGCAGCTCCTTACTGAACGAGGAACAGTTCACAGCCACAAAGTTCTGCTTTGCCCGCTTACTATTATAATGAATGGCTTGGGCAAATACCTCCTTACCCGTTCCCGTTTCTCCCGTCAGTAACACAGGAACATCGGTCACCGCAACCTTCCGTGCAAGCAATACCGCTTCTTTCAGTGATTTGGATTCTCCCAAAATGGACTCGAACGAATACGTCTGTCCCACTTTCTTTTCAAGCTTTTCCAAACGGACATTCATCCGCGCTTTCTCCATGGCACGGCTGATGAGGGGAATTATCTTATTATTGTCATCTCCCTTTGTGATATAGTCGAAAGCTCCGTTCTTGATGGCTTGTACGCCATCGGGAATATTGCCATGAGCCGTCAGGAGAATGACTTCCACATTGGGAGCCGCCTTTTTGATGGACAGCACCAGATCCACCCCATTTCCATCGGGCAGGAAAACATCACACAAAGCTACGTCGGGGGTTTGGAGTTCCAGTTGTCGTAGGGCAGCCCTGCAATCACCAGCCTGACAAACTTCATATCCTTCTAATTCCATCATACGCGCCAAAAGGGTACGGATTTGTACCTCGTCATCAACGATTAAAATCTTACTCATATCTTATTCGGATAAGTGTTTAAACTGATAATGGTAAAAACAGGGTGTGCAAATATAAAACTTTTCCGGAATACGAGCGGCACATCTTTTGAACTTTTATAATAGAGGAACGGAAAGCAACTGAATCTCCTTTATAGCTTAACTCCATATATACAAGGAGATAAGGATTCAGACAACCTCCACACCTTACGGACAAATCTCTTCCATTTTGATAAAATCACCCTGAAATGGAAAGGAAAAATAAACTTCCGGTAAGCATCATTCAATAAATAACTAAAAAAATGAAGAATATGGAAATCTGCAAATTCAATGGAAATTCAACAGCATCCGTAGAAGGAATGCAACATGTTGCCAAACTGATTATGAACAACCAGCCTACGATAGCAATACTATCGGCAGCAGAGGATGTCACTAAACACCTGGACGAAATAGCCGCCTGCTTCTTCAACCGTAATACTGAGGAGGCGCACGAGAAGATCACCCGGCTGGAATTCTACTTCATTGACTTCGCCAATGAGCTCCTCACGGATGATGAAATCAAGCATCAGGCCATCCGGTGCATACTCGATAGTTTCCAGGCTATCTGGAAGTATTGCCTGGAACCCTTTACCTCAACCGACGAAAAAGACATTCTGGCACAAGGAGAACTACTCACCAGTACATTAATGAGTCTTTATCTTCAGGAACAGAAAGTCGATAATGCCATGCTTTGTGCATTCGACTTTATACGCATAGGTACAAACCGAGAAGTGGATATCGAATACATAGAGCAAAAACTGGATAAGCAGCTGAAACTCTACCCTGGCACTCACCTGTTTATCACCCAGGGAAGTATCTGTAAAAATGCTTTTGGCGAAACCGATTACCTGAAACAAGGCGGCAGCGATTATACGGCGGCCCTCATTGGCGTGGCCTTGCATGCAAAAGAGATAAAGCTATGGACAAACTTTGCCATACGCAACAACGACACATTGGTCATAAAGGACGCTGGTACAATCCGGAACCTCAGCTTCAGCGAGGCGGAACGTCTGATCTATTTCAATCCGCAAATTCTGCATCCGTTCTGTCTTGCTACAGCATGGAAAGGAAACGTTCCTATTCATCTGCTCAATCCAATGAATCCGACGGCGGAAGGAACTTACATTTCCGATAATTTGCAAAATGGGGAAGCTGTAAAAGCTGTTGCAGCAAAGGACTCAGTGGTTTATATTCGCCTTGAGTCAAACCATACGCTACGGCCTTATCTGTTTATCAGTAAGATTATGGAAATCTTTGCCAAATACCGGACAAATCCCTGCCTGCTGACTTCATCCAATGATAATATATCAATTGTGACGGATAACAAGGAGTTCCTGTCCCGTATTCTGCGTGAACTGAACAGATATGCCCGGATATGGGTAGAGGACCGTATGTCCATTGTTTCGGTTGTGGGTAATATGAAGTCTTCGTGCATCGCCATGGAAAGCCGGATTATTGATGCACTGAAGAATATCCCGTTGAGAATGATTTCGTACGGAAGCGACGAGAATGATGTATCAATTGTGGTCAGGGGAACAGATAAAGCAGAAGTACTCCGGTTGCTCGATGAAAAGTTACTGAAACCGGAGTACTTCGGAAAAGCTTGTTAGAGGAAGATCTCTATGAAAAGCGTTCCATTATTTCCATACACATACGTCCATTATGGTACGGGCATTTCCAAAAACCCGCTTTATCATCGCCGGTATTTACCGTACCATCTGCACGTATACTCCAGTACCATTCACCATTCTGGGGGTCTATCAGATTCTTCTTGATAAATTCCCAGCAACGGAAAGCTTTCTGTAAAGCTACCTCATCATCAAAGTATTGGTAAAGGTTGATGTGTCCTACTACATTTTCAGCCTGTACCCACCAGTGACGGTCTGTATCCGTCCTTTGCTTCGTAAGAAAAGTTTCATAAACCATAGCCCCGTCAGGTGTCAGGCCTTCATCGGCAGCGGCAGCTATAAACTCAACCAATGGTTCCACCTTTTCCAACAGAGCCTCATCTCCCAGCACCAGCGCTGCTTCATGAATCAGCCAGGAAGCTTCAATGTCATGTCCATAGGAAACAATGCGATATTTACTGTTCCAGTTTTCATCAAAGAAAAGCTCCAGGTGTCCGGTCTCAGCATTCAATATCTTATCGATAAAAATCTCTATCAGGTTACAAAGCTGACTTTTCAGCGAATCATTCTTCCATACACGATAAAGATTAGTATAAGGCTCCAGAATATGCAGATGGGTATTCATGGTTTTACATTCATTCTCATCTTTATCGCTCAGACGCATATCGGCAAGCTCACTCCATCCCCGGGTAAGGGCTTCACAATATCCATTCTTTACGGAATCGAAGCTATACCTTTCAATATCTTCAAACAAGCGGATAGCATAGTCCAAGGCCTCCTTATCACCTGTAGCACGATGGTATTCACTTAAGCCATAAATTGCAAATCCGATGGCATATATTTGTTTTTTGGTATCCAACGGATTCCCTTTATAATCGAGTGACCAATAGATACCACCGAATTCTTTATCATAAAAACGGTCAATGATGATTCGCTTGGCACGGGTTGCTGTAGTCAGATATTCTTCATTTCCTAACAAGCGGTAAGCAGCCGAAAATGTCCAGAGAATACGTGCATTCAAAATGGCCCCTTTCTCTGCTTCCGGCATCAGGATGCCTGTTCCCGTAATACGGCCATAAAATCCTCCGTTCACTTCATCTTTCATTCTGTTCATCCAAAATGGAAGGATGTTGCCTATCAACTCTGCTTCCATTTCTTTTCTCATACTCTTGATGTCCATCATTCAATTTGCAATTTAATCATTTACAAATACCAATTATTTCCCGTCATTTATAGCTGGGCAGCCCGTATCTTCTTCAGTTTTTCATCAACCTCTGCAACACGTTTCTTTGTCAACGGATAAAAGTATACGACTATCATAGCCAAAACGGCCACGGCAGCCGGTATCCAACTCATCAGCAAATTCAGTCCGGTCAAGGCTTCTTCTGTTTGTACTGCTCCCTCGGCCGTATTGTAACCGAATGCAGCCAGAATCCACATAACGGCAGCCCCCCCAAACGCACCGCCAAACTTCTGCGCCATAGATGAAGAAGAGAAAATGAGTCCTGTTGAAGCCGTTCCGTTTTTTAGTTCGGCATAATCTGAAACATCCGCATACATACTCCATACCAACGGAGATACAATACCTGTGCAAACAGATATGACGACTTGCATAGCCAGCATCAACCAAAAACCTGATGGCGTACAAGGCAGGTAAAAGAACAAAATACTTAATACTGCCAAAGCAGCCATAGTCGAAATATAAGTAGATTTCTTACCTAATGAACGGGAAAGGGGAACCGCTAATACAACTCCAATCATATTTGAAACTTCTCCGACACTCAGAAACAATCCGGCATAAAACAAGAGTGAAAAGTCACCCAAACTTAAGAATATGCCATCACCTATATAATCTTTGAAGAAGTATGCGGCTGTAGCACCGCGCACCGTGCTGAATAGATTAGAACACAAAGCCGCACCGATAAGTAGCCACCAAGGAACATTAGCGAGTAACGATTTAATATCTTTTCCGATAGAAACCGTAGAGATACTCTTTATGTATTCCCGCGTCATACTGAAACAAAGTAAGAATATGACGAAACAGAATGCAGCAATCACAATCATGGAATACTGCCAACTTACGGTCAACGAACCCGTCATTTCCTTAAACCAGGCACATAACGGTTCCCAGGCAAACAAAGCAATAAAACTACCACCATAGGCAAAGAACATCCGGTAAGAAGAAAAAACAGTCTTCGTGTCCGAATCATCCGTCATTACCCCCAACATAGCTCCGTATGGAACATTGATAGCTGTATAGACCGTCATCATCAGCATATAAGTGATGTATGCCCAGACAAGTTTACCCGTTGCGCCAAAGTCAGGAGTTGTAAACAGCAACACACCGCAAACAGCAAACGGAAGAGAAATCCACAGTAAATAAGGACGGTATTTTCCCCAACGGGTTTGTGTCCTGTCTGCTATCACTCCCATCATCGGATCGGATACAGCATCCCAGATGCGTGTTACCAATAACAAAACCCCGGTATCCGCTAAGCTCAAACCATATATATTTGAATAAAATATGGGCAGATAGTAGGAGAATATCTTCCAAAACATAGAGGAAGACATATCACCGAAACCGTAGCCAATTTTCTCTTTTAGTGCTGCCATATCTTCAGGTTCTTATCAATAAGTTTCTTCAGAGTCTCTACGGAGGCGAAAGAAGATAAACCGTCAGCCGGCGTGTTCATACAGTAATCGACCAACTTATCCACTGTGGAAGTAGCCACATGCATCCGTGTATCCGAAGAAGCATAATAGATAAACACCTTACCATCTTCATCAGCAATCCAACCATTAGTAAAAAGCACGTTACTTACATCACCGATCCGCTCTTCTCCCACAGGTGCCATAAAATAACCACCAGGAGCGGCAATAAGTTTTGTCGGGTCATCCAAGGCAGTCATATACATATAAAGTACATAACGCAATCCGGCAGCACAAGCACGTACCCCATGAGCCAGATGCAACCAACCTTTCGACGTTTTTACCGGATGAGGACCTTCTCCATTCTTCACCTCTTTAATGGTATGATAATAGCGGTAATCTATAATCTTTTCCTCTTTCACTTCTGCATGGGTCATGTCGTCCACCAAAGCCCAACCAATACCGCCACCGCTTCCGGCATTAATAAATCCATCTTGCGGACGGGTATAAAGGGCATATTTTCCATCTACAAATTCCGGATGAAGCACTACATTACGTTGCTGGCTTCTGGATTTTAAATCAGGCAAACGCTCCCAGTTCTTCAAGTCTTTTGTACGGGCAATGCCGGCCGTAGCAGTAGCTGAAGATAAATCACCCAAAGGTGCATTATCATCATGGCGTTCGGCGCAGAAGATACCATAAATCCAGCCATCTTCATGGGCCGTGAGACGCATGTCATAAATATTGGTAGCCGGAATCAAATCCTCAGGCATAGTTACGGGATAATCCCAAAAACGGAAATTATCGATTCCATTCGGACTTTCCGCAATCGCAAAAAATGATTTCCGGTCGGCACCTTCCACACGTATCATCATCAAGTATTTACCATTCCACTTAATAGCACCTGAATTAAGGGTTGCATTAATGCCGATGCGCTCCATCAGATAAGGATTGGAATCTTCATTCAAATCATATCGCCAGAAGACAGGTGCATGTGCCGCCGTCACTACCGGATATTTGTAACGTGTGAAAATACCGTTTCCACCCTCTACCGGCTCATTTTTTCTTGTTATCAGCTCTTCGTGTTCCTGAAAGAGTCTCTTTACCTTATCACTAAAAGTTTCCATATTGATAGTTTTTCTTATTTATACAAAGAGTTTACATCTGCCGCAAACAAGGTTTTAGGATGCTTATAGAATTCTACAAAATCATCAGCAGAAATCTGTCCCGGATAAGGGGCATAGAAATGAGTAACACGCTCACGGGCATTGCGCCATACCAATACATAAGCTATCGGATATTTCTCAATGGCAGGCAGCAAAGTTCCGGTCCACCATTTCGAATCGGGAATACCCTCATATCCGGTTTCAGTGATAGCAATTATTTTATTGTGTACTTTACCGATGCTATCTATAATGGCAAGCGATTTTTCAAGATTTGCAATATAACTATCACGATCGAATTGATAAGTATCGAAGCCTATTACATCAACCAGATCATCTCCCGGATAACGTTTCAGGTATTGTACGGTATCTTGTGGCTCGGAACCGGGGGAGTAAGCATAAAGAGCATTATTCACACCATCTTCACGAAGAATATCCACCGTCATATGCCAGAGTGCTTTATATTCTTCGGGAGTACAGAGTTTCTCACCCCACCAGAACCAACTACCTGTATGCTCGTGCCATGGTCGGAAAAGTACGGGGACTTTTACTCCATCCTCTGTCTGCAGAGAATTAATAAAGGCAGATACTTTACTTACCCAGCCGGTGAATTTTTCATGATTGCTTCCTCCAGGAAGAACTGACTTCACCACTGTTGTATCCGATACATCCCAAGAGTCTCCACCTGTCAGCGGATTACGTAAATGCCAACTCAAAGAAGACATTCCTCCTCTTTTATATTGGTTCAGTATTTCTCGACGAATCTTACTGAACGGAACATTATCCAGGCTCACTGTATCACCCAGTTCTATATGTCCCAGATCGAAACTGATAACAGCGGGATAATCTCCGCACACGCTTTTTACGTCGGAGCGTCCCTCTTCACCATCCCAGCCTATACCATAGTTAGTATCATCATGATGTCCGAACATAATCCCTTTAGATGATACTTTTTTAAGGTTAGCAAGTAAATTCTCCGTTTCTGTTGTACGCATAGAAGACGAACTAAAATTTGACTGTTTCTGACCCGGTCCACATGCTACAAGAGCAGTAGTGGCCAATGTTAACGCAATCCCTTTAAGCTTATTCATTTTTATACTATTTAGATTCCCATTTATTTTACACGACAAAGATAGCTGACTGTAAACGGATAAACTGATACAATTTTATCTCTTTTTTGTCTTTATCTGCCACACTTATTATTATATTTCTCCACTGCCTGATAAAAAGCTTCAATATTGGCAAATGGAACTTCCGGAGGGGTATCACAACCACTTGAAATTACAAAATTCGGATATGAAGATGTGCGATTCAGAAGCTCCTCTGTCTGACGGACAACTACCTCCGGCAAGGCCATCTTGAAAATACCAACCGGATCCAGATTACCCATAACCAGTACATCTGCAGGACAAGCTTTCAGTGCTTCTACCATATCAGCCTTATTTCCAAAATGATATCCTTTGGCACCGGTTTTCAACATAGCAGGAGTACAATGTCCTGTATTACCACAGTTATGAAGAATCACTGCAAACGAATCATCTTGTACCGCTTCAATGATCTGTTTTACATATAACGAAGAATACTGAAAACAATCCTCATCAGAAAGTAAGCCTGCCGCTGGTTCTGCCATTACGACTCCGGCCACTCCTGTTGCCTTTATTGCCTGACAATAACTAAGAAGGAATTCCGTACATTTTTCAAGCAATAAAGTAGCAGTCTGAGGTTCAGTATATATCGCCATCATTATTTCAGTCATATCAAACAACCGTCCGGCAAGTGAATAAGGACCTATACAACCGGCAAAGACAGGTTTATTTATTCCAGCAGCAGCCAAAGCATTCGCCTTCAGATACTGGGGAACTCTGGCATTATCCAAGGAAGGAATCTGTAATGCGTCCACATCTTCAAATGAAGTCAACAAACGGCCTGTAACCATAGGAACTTCATGTTCACTCATACAGAGTTGAGCCCCGAAAGCTTCTGCTTCTACAGTCAGGTCCATAATAGCAGTACATGCCATAGCTTTGGGAAAACGCTCATTCAAAGCACGAATAGCTTGAAAATGAACTTCACCATCAATCACGGCATCCAACACTTTCTTACCTAATAATTCAATACCCGGATGGGTCATGATAGGCATAGACAAACTTTTATCGGAAGCAATTATATCTTTAATCCATTTTGATACATTCATGGGAATCATTTTTTTAATTTATTTCTATTCTTATAGCAATCTATTTTACCACAAAGCTCACAGCCATATTTACGTTTCACGATTCTCTCACCTACAGCAATTACTCCACTTACCGATTTAATGGGAGACATTAGAGAGGACTCACTCAAAAGAACTCCACAAGGTTGTTCCGGCAGTAAAGAAAATAAAAACTTTTGCTGTGTCACATGCCAACCGCAATATCCCGGACTATATGGATGACTTACACCATATCCCAGTGGCAAAACATGGCTTTCAACTTTACTACACACTTCGCGTACAACTGCCTCCGCAATTGCAGAGCCCAAGGAATCAAGCAAAAACTCCTGCAAAATATCACCGGAAGATTTTACTTCATGCTGGAACTGTTCGAACTCCTGTCCGGCAGTAGCTATAAACAGTACGTATCGATCAGCATCCAACAAATAGGGAGTAATAACTGTACCGGTATGCAGCTCCGTCCCACCTATGCCTATATGATTTTTAGTTGCCGGACTGGCTTCAAAAAAAGCATAAAGGCAATGTGGACGGCACCGAACAGCAATCTCTTTTTTCAAAAGATCAAGTTGCTTTAGCATCTCTTCATCCGGGACATAACCAACTCCTATTGAAAGATAAATATCTTCCGAATTAAGTTGAAGTGCATTCCAAGGTAGCTCGTATTGATAAATCTCCCTATTCATCATAAGATTCTTTTCAAAAATTAATTTGCAGCAATAAGTTTTTTGGCCATTACAACAGCAGCGTTGGCATTACTGGTATATGCATCGGCACCTATTGCTTTTGCAAAAGCATCATTCACAGGAGCTCCTCCAACCATGATCTTCACCTTTCCTTTCAATTCGGAAGCTTCAACGGCTGCAACTACTTCCTTCATATAGTTCATGGTCGTGGTAAGTAGAGCCGACATACAAATAATATCCGCCTTATTCTCCAGAGCAGCACTGATAAATTTATCACTCGACACATCAACCCCCAGATTAATAACTTCAAAGCCACACCCTTCAAACATGGAAGCTACAAGATTCTTACCGATATCATGCAGATCTCCTTTTACAGTACCTATCACAATCTTCCCAATATAAGAATCGCCTTGTCCCTGCATCAAAGGTTTCAGGACATCCAAAGCACCACGCATGGCACGGGCACTCATCAGAAGATTCGGAACAAAAACTTTACCTGCCTCAAAACGACTTCCGATTTCCTCCATCGCTTTAATCATGTATTGGTTTATAATTTCATGAGGAGTCATTCCTTCTTCAACTGCTATTTTGGTTACTTTTACTGCATCTTCCAGTTTACCTACCAAAATTGCATCATATAATTCATTCAGATTATTCATTATTACTTTTCTATATTTAAGTTATTAATTTCTAAGACTTTTCAAAGTATCAAACAAAGCAACTACATTTTCAATCGGAACATTAGCCTGTATATTATGCACTGCATTAAAAATAAAACCTCCATCACGTCCCAGGATCTCACACTGTCCTATCACATGGCGACGGATCTCATCGGGAGTACCAAAGGGCAATATTTGTTGCGTATCGATTCCCCCACCCCAAAAAGTGAGTTGAGAACCAAACTCTTCCTTCAGCCTATGTGAATCCATATCTTTGGCATTAATCTGTACCGGATTGATAATATCGAACCCCGCCTCTATCAAACCCGGAAGGATAGGAATAATAGCCCCACATGAATGTTTGAAAACTTTCCATGTAGTATGCTGATGTATCCAGTCATTCATACGACGATAATGAGGCAACCAAAGTTCTTTGAACGTATCAAGAGAACAGAACTGAGATTCCTGAGAACCGAAATCAGTTCCACAAGTCAGTACAACATCGACTTTATCTCCCAATGTATTCCAAAGTTTTTCATAGTTGGCTATCGCGATATCAATCTCTTTCTCAAATACCTGATGGAGATAATCCTGACGCATAGCTGTCGACATATACCATTCTACGACACTACGGATACCTTTCGGCTCTTTCAATCCCATACCCGGAACGAATGCTACATCCCCTAAAGCCGTCCCTCCAAAACTGGCTACTACGGCTTTTCCTGAACCAGACACTTTATCCACTAGTTCTTTGTAGTAAGCAAGGTCAGCATCCGTCAACAATGTAAACTCTTCAACATTATCTTCGGGATTCAATTTTTCTTCATCAATAGGTTGCTGTCTTTCAATGGCATTGATAAAATAACATCCTTTGGGCATCACAGCACTGGGAGGATATGTTTTATCACCACCGGCATAAACATAAACATCTCCCTGGCTATCCGGCGTAAGATTCATACTCAAAGGAACTAATACACGCTGTCCCCACGGAGTGACCTGTTCGTGAAGTTGTGTGGTATCCAGATCAAATATATCCTTCGCTCCACCAATACCTATACAATCTACTCCCAACAGTTCTGCAAGTTCCTCATCAACTTCACCCAACATTTGAAAAGCATCCACTATTTTCACAGGTTTAGACTCCAATCCATAATGGTTTCGTAAAGCTTCTACAATACGGCAATGAATACCTGTCACTGCAGTAGAACCAAAATCAACCGGAACATAATCAGTATTCTGATGATTCAGCGCCTGGAGCACTCTATCTCTTGATTTACTCATGATATTTACATTTTAAAAGTATATCTTTTGGTTATCTCAATTTCTTTTTGCTGATAAATTTGTTCAGAAGAACCACCAAGCATCAATGTAAAACGACCAGGTTCTACAGCCCACTCTTCATTTTGCATATAGAGTGCCAGTGATTTCTTATCTAACCGGAATGTTATTTCCTTTGTCTCACCAACTTTCAAATGTATCCGTTGAAATCCACATAACTGCTTAAAAGGAGTAGTAAAGCTGGCCACTTCATCACGAAGATAAAGTTGAACGACCTCATCTCCATCCCGTGAGCCTTCATTCCGTACCTTCACTGAAATATTTACCAGGCAGCTATCTTCTGCTTCTACAACCTCCGCCTTCAAGTCCGAATAATTGAAAGATGTATAGCTGAGTCCATAACCAAAAGGATAGCGAGGTGTCCCCTCTTCTTCTATGTATTTACTGCGGTTTCCTTTCCGTTTTGTATTATAATATACCGGAAGCTGTCCCACAGAGCGTGGTACTGAAATAGTCAAGCGTCCGGCTGGATTATAATCACCGAACAATACATCGGCAACTGCATTTCCTCCTTGCATACCCGGATACCAGGCGTCAACGATAGCATCGACTTCTGCTTCAATACCTTCCAGTAATAAGGGGCGCCCTTTAATCAATACCAATACAATAGGTTTATTTAATTTTCCCACTTCTCGTATCAGTTCCCGTTGTCTTCCCAGCAACTCAAGAGTAGAACGGTCATAGCCCTCTCCACTCTCCATATCACTGATATGACTATCAGAGACTTTTGCTGCACCCGTTTCTTCATACTTTGAAGAAAAATCACGGGCACTGGAACCACCCATCACCATTACAACCACATCCGACTGCCGGGCTGCTTCTATTGCTTCCTGAAAACCCGATTTAGAAGAATCACGCACAGCACACCCTTTAGCATATATAATATGTGTATCATTGGAAACTTTCTGACGGATACCATCCAATACCGTAACTACCGAAGACTCACTTTGAGGTGCCGTATAATCTCCCAGCATATTGTATATATTATCAGCATTCGGACCAATAACCGCAATAGTCTTCGTCTTTTTATTCAAAGGGAGCAACTCATTCTTATTCTTTAATAAAATGATGGATTGACGAGCTACTTCACGAGCCAATTCCAGATGTTCTGTTGATGCCACGACTTGTTCCGGTTCCCGCTCATCAACAAAAGGATGATCAAATAAACCCATATGGAACTTTAGAGCAAGTATCCGGCTGACAGCTTTATTAATCACAACCTCCTGTACATCTCCCCTTTTTACGGCATTTACCAATTGCCCGGCATAAACATTTGTTCCTAAATCACTATCCACACCCGCATTTACAGCTTTCACTGCTGCCTCATAATCCGTATCTGCAACTCCATGTTCCCGAAGCCCTCCGATTGCATAAAGATCAGAAACGACAAAACCTTTAAATTGCCAACGTTCTTTCAATAATCCGGTTAATAAATTAGAATTAGCAGTACAAGGAATACCATCGATTTCATTATAGGAACTCATCACAGACAATGCTCCGGCAGCAACAGCTTCCCGGAAAGGGGGATAAATAGCTTCTTCCATTTCCCGATTACCAACATGGGCACTTCCTCCATTATGTCCGCCTTCTGTCCAGCCATAAGCAGCAAAATGTTTTAAAGTAGCGATTACTTTACCTTTAGTTCTTGGAAACTCACCTTGGAAACCTTTTACTAAAGCAGCCCCCATCACGCCATTGAGATAAGCATCCTCACCATACGTTTCTTCTACCCTGGACCAGCGGGGATCACGGGCCAAATCAAGTACCGGACCATAACCGATATGCGCTCCCTGTGCACTTGCCTCAGTAGCAATAGCACGCCCCATTCTTCTGATTAACTCAGGATTCCAGGTACTGGCCTGCCCAATAGACGTCGGAAATACAGTTGTTCCGATAGCCATGTGTCCATGCGGACACTCTTCTGCCAAAAACAGGGGAATTCCTAAACGCCCATGTTCAATTGCATATTTTTGAAGCATATTTGAAGCCTTGGCTGCCAATGCAGGAGTTAACCCGGTAGTCAACGTACGTTGTGTCCATGGGTCAGCACGCATAAATCCCCAAAGCGAACCAGTGTGATACTCTTCAATCTCCCGAACCAATTGCTCAGTCAGGCAGATTGTATTCCCTTGGCGCTCATACATCGGCCATCCTAAAGAAGTAAGCATCTGGCCGACTTTCTCTTCTAGAGTCATCTGAGAGAGTAAAGCACGGACACGTTCTTCTACTGCAAAAGCAGGATTCTCATAGATATCAAGATGGCCGTTCTTATTCAGATCATAGTAGGATATTCCTGTTTTTTTATCTTTCTTCGGCTTAATATAATCTGCTCCTACTAATTGACCAGATACCATCAAGCCTAACAAAACTGAACATATGACTTTTTTTTTCATTTCATCTGAGTGATTTGGTTTATTTCATTCACGATATCCGCAACAAGCTTCACTGTAGTGTCGGTATCATATACAGAATTCAACCCCTGCTCTTCTTGTCCCGGGTCCCCCATATAGTCATCTCCCTTTTGCCAGAAAAGATGTTGCGGTTGTGCAAATCCTCCCCAAGCCCAGAAGTTGCATCCTTGAAATACACTTTTTTGTATAGCATGCTCTTTCACTATTTCAAAAATTTCTCCATAATACCTATCCCTTAGAGCTGTAGAACTTTTCCTATCAAACATTACACTGTCTCTCGGCAGTCCAAATTCTTCAAGAACTAACGGTTTATTCATTTTTTGTGCTTCCGCAACATGTACATCGATATATTCACGAGTATTTGCAATGGCTTTATCCAAGGTTCCCGGAATATCAGTCTTATCTATCCACCCCCAATTATTCGGCCAGATGTGAATCGTTGAATAATCTATATTGATATCCTGATGGAGTTTCACCCACAAACCCAAATCTCCTTCACAACCTGCCATACCTTCCGAACCAACAGAGATCAAGTGGTTAGGGTCAATAGACTTGATAAGTGCAGCACATTCAGCTATCCATTTAGCAAAGCTCTCCTTATTTTCCTCACCAAACGGACGGGGCTCATTACCTATCTGCCATGCCATGATAGCCGGATCATCACTGAATTTCAGCTTAGTATAGCGGTTAACACGACTTACAACCTGACGTACATGATTCTCAAATAATTTATGGGCTTTCTCTGATTTTGCATACTGAGCAACATAGTTTGAAAAGGCATTCCATCCTGCCACTTTAGGCATAGGTACTTCACCATGACCACTCCAATAGAGGTATTGTGAATATCCTCCGGACCACTCCCAACTGTTATTTAAGAACAATACGGCGTGCATACCTCTTTTGCCCAACTCCGACAGGAAGAAATCTAAGCCATCAAAAATAGTATCATTATACACACCGGGAGCCGTTTGAAGCGCTGGTTCTGCTTTTGTCATAATTCCATCTATTCCATCTGCGCCAACTAATACACGCAAATTAGTAATACCATTGGCTTTCATGAAATCAAGTTCTTTAAGCAGACGTTCCCGATTACCGCCTTGCCCCTGTGATCCTAATATAGCGGCATACCAAAAATTAGTGCCAATATAATAATACGGTTTATCATTGATAGAGAAACGTCCATCAACAATCTTCACAAAATTATCTGTCTGCGTAGGTGCTTTCACACATGCTCCCAACAGCAGAAGAGTGAAAAAGAGAATACTTATCTGTTTCATGGCTATTTGTTTTTTCTATAATATTATTTCATTTGGTCAGAACATAAAAATCCGGTGCTTCATCAGCAAATAAAATCAAAGAGTCTTCTTTAAACTGATAAAAATCCGATGCAGCAGGATGTCCTTTATAAGGAGCAAAACCTGACCAGGTACACAAATAATTCAACTCTACTCCTTCAAAATATAAAATATTCAGTAGTTGTGAATACCATAAAGAGTCTCTAGTCTGCGTTCCAGTCTCAGTAATAGCAGACAGCTTATTATGTTCCTTGGCATATTTAGTCAGAATGCGAGATTTCAATACGACTAAACTTGTATCTCCACCATCCGGCCTAAAATCCCAATAATTATCCATACCTACTACATCCACATACTCATCTCCCGGATAGCGCTCCAAAAACTCCTTTTCAGTCGTAAATCCACAATCAGGAGAAAATGCATATAAAAAGTTATGTACTTGCAGAGAATCCCTTAAATAGGTGACAGTAAAACGGTAGAGTTCTTTGAACTCTTCTACTGTACAATGGTTCCTTCCCCACCAAAACCAATTTCCATCAAACTCATGCCAAGGTCGAAAAATAATAGGAATCAGTTCACCGGCATGATTCTTAGCATTATGGGCAAAGTCTGCAATAATCTTCAAATCGCTTTTAAATGTTTCATGACGTGATCCGCCAGGAAGAATATGTTTCACCACCTGCGTAGTATCATAGAAATTATTCCCCGTAACCGGATTATAGTAATGCCAGCAAAAAGTGAGCACATTTCCACGCTCATAAGCAGCATAAAATTTACTCTTAATATAATCCAGATTTTTCGTCTCCCAACTGACCGGATTCGTGAAATGCAGAAAATCAAAACTGGCCATGGCCGGATAAGCCCCTGTCACATCATAAGCATCACAACGATTCTGTTCATCACGCCAACGGCTGGTATCCGAATTAAATCCATCCATTTCATAATTGTGTTGCCCATATACTACATACTTTCCGGTCATTTGCTTCAGATTATGAAACAGAATAGCAGTTAAGTCGGTAGCGTGTTTATCCACTAAGCCCAATCTGGTATCTTCCAAAATCCGCTGACGAGAAGAGGTACATGCAGAAACTCCACATAGAGCAATCACTATATAAATATATACTCTTTTCATTTATAATCTATTTTAATGATTTCAGAAGCATTACTTTCCATATCATCACTGCTAACGGCCGTCACACGATAAAAGTAAGTTCCTTTCAAAGAAGTGCCGTCCAAATCTATCCCATTATCATAAAAAGAAGTTGTCTGTCCTCCTACAAATGTTATAAAGGAAGAAGCATCCGTTGCAAAATCAGAAGATTTACTACGATAAATCCGATACATATCCACATCAGGATTTTTTTCCCACTTTAACCGATTACTGGCAGTGAGTCTTACAACCGGAGAAGGTAATTTATTACTTCCACTGCCCGTCACAATAATTGTATGGAGTCGTGCAGGTGCGTCTGCCGGATACATAGCCACATTACGGGAATCAGAGGCAGTAATATAATATTCCATTCCTTGAATAGAAAACTCTTCAGCAGGAACAGTTACCGCAAAAGCAGCTCTTATTCTATGTTTAAACGGTATCTGCTTCCACTCTTTACAACCTATAGTACGATAATGAAGCACAGCAGAAAGATCTTCAACGGAACGATTATCAACCATAGACAGCTTTATGTTAACATCATGTCCCTGAGCAACCGAGGTCACTGGAGAAGGATTTACAATAACAGGAGCCTCATTATCGGCATCACCAGCTAAGCAATAATACGGAATACTAGGAAGACTTCTATTTCCATCCGTATCAATCACATATACTGTATAGGAGGCTTTTCCATTAAATGTATCGACATATTGATTAGCACTGATAGGTAGTGATGCAATTTCCTTACCATCCCGGCACACAACAAAAATGTCTGCTCCCGGTTCTTCATTACGCCATGTCACCAACGCTCCATTTTGCGTTCCTTTAGCAGTAACATGGGAAGGAGCTTTCACTCTTTGGTATTTACGTAATTTATTTATCTTCTCTACGTAATTCTGCTGTACAAAACGGTTCTGTGTACTCATAATATTTCCAAAAGATGAAATATCATCAATACGGTATAAGAAACTACGAGCCCAACTATCCATTTGACCCGGCAAATCAGTCCATTGGTATTTCTCAAACTCAGAATTTAGTGCAATATGGTGTTTAGCACCTGCAATACGTGCACGTAAATAAGATAAACGTTTCTTCTGCCCTAAATTAGTAACCACAGCTATGCAACTATCAATCGTATTTAATTGCTTTTCAGCCAATTTATTAGCCTGTGTTATATCGTTGAAAGGATGAAAACTAACATAAAGAGAATAAATTCCTTTATCTATTTTAACAGGAACAGTCAAGCTTTTCCATGTCTGCCACCCTTCTGTGTTTTTTACATCAATCGAAGCAATAATAGGTCCATCAAGCTTTCCTACCGAAATAGTAATAATACCTCCATTTGAAGCAGAAGCAACTCTGAGGGATATTAAAGAAACATCATCCTTAAAATGAACCTGATCATATTTCAACCAATCACCAGCCATTATATAACCTACACATTCTCCTCCCTCATCACTTGGCGCATTTTTTGTTCCTTTCTTTTCCTGAAAGTTTACTGCATCTATCTTCATAAGTTCACCATGTTTTCCGGCAAAGGATAACGACTGAATATTCATTAAAGGATAAGTATTTACAACCTCATTAAAACCCGGTGTCGCCTGACACTCTGCAAAATCTGTAGCAAATGGTTCATTTTGATTTATAATGGCAGTAATCGGTTTAGCAACAGACTCTCCATAATTTGTTTTAGCATAGTCTCCATAAACTTTTTCCGAAGAGTTCAATTCTTCAGCTTCATACCAAGGTGCTTTACTTATATACCACATTTTAGGAGAAACTGCATCCGTTAAACGCCAAGTTAAAGCATAAAATCCTTTCATATTCTCCGAAGCTTTCTCATAAGCATGAATTGTTTCTGATAAATCCACATTATAAGGATAATAATATTGTGAACTACTCCAATCTCTCTCTAACCATGGACATCCCCAATATTCACGCTCTCCATATATATTCCCCGGTTCAAATGCTGCGGAATAATAAGATATCGGAGCACAAATAACATCTTTCGGTAGACGAGCAACAGATTCCGCCGTCATTCCCCAACCTGATACAACAATGTGAGTTGACGGTGAAAGTCGCTTCATATCTTCATAAAAACCATCAAAAACTCTCTGCCATTTAGCATAGAAAACAGAATCTTTGCTTCCCTCTGATTGAAAACAGAACAAATAGTCCAAATATGGATATTGCTTGGCTAACTGTGCTGTTTGTGCAGCAATTACACCGCGTTCATCAGCAGACACTTGATATTCAGGAAGAATCACATCAATGTCAAGTCCTAATCCAATCTTTACTCCGCGCTGATGTGCATAATCTATCACCTTACGAAAAACGGTTTCACCTTTTTCTTTTATCTGACTATTAGTCAATGTCTCATTATGAAGTCCATAATCTGCTCCAAAATCATAATCATCATAAATTTCAGAAGCTCCAAAACAGTATTCATTAATATCCCATCCCGGACACAACCAACCATGTCCTGTTTTTACAGTCGGCATCCACCCTCTGGATAAATAGCCATTATATTCAAAATTATGAAAAGTTTCATTATGCCCGCAAAAACCATTATAATTATGAATCATAATAAAATTCATACGCATTTTTGCCGCTTGATCAATAACATACCTCCAATCATTCCAGGAATAAATAGTAGCTGATTGCGGGAAATTGGTCCATGGAAGAAATCCTCTAATACGCATTTGAGGAGTACGTACATCGTTTATCACAGGAAGGTGACCTCTCATTCTTTTTTCAGGCAAGATATCACCACTCATATAAAAACGCACTCCCAAATGATCCTCGAGTAAGCCATATACTCCATAAAGTAACCCGCAAGGATCTGTTCCGGCAATCAATAAAGTACGACGACCTGCATTCTTTACTGTTTGAAGTATATACCCTTGTTCTCCTGGCTTCTCTTTTAGCTTAAGTATACCTTTCTTTTGCCAATCATCCACTAATGGATTATCTAATGTGGTTAATATAAAATCTGATTTTAGATTTGCCGAGGCTGTCCTCTCGATATTCAAAAGTTTACCGGATAGCTGATAATAGTATCTCTGCAGTTCCGATGCTGCATAGTTTTCTAATGAAGTTCCACTACTTATTTGTAAAATCTGTGCTTGAACAGGTAGAACTAAAACAGCTATCAGGCAATATCCTAATAAATATTTCTTCCAATCTTTCATCATCTCTTCAATTTTGTTTCAAGATAAGACTTCAAATCATTGTATTCTCTCCATAAACGCTGGTTTAAAGAGCTTAACACACCTAATTCTCCACGAGAATGAATTCTTTGCATATAAGTCTCAAACATATCTTTCACCGGAGCCGCCATAAGGCTACGATAAGCCTCTTCATATTCTTCGAACGAACTGGCCGCAACGCCCTGTCTGTCATTCTTCTTAAGAATAAATGCAGGCATCATAGCTTTATCAACCTCTCCCAATAGCAATTCAAAACGGAACATTGCAATGAAACGTTGCAAATTATCTCGCTGGCTGCCCTCTGTTTTTTTCAGGACCTGTTCAGCAGTCCGAATCAAACTTTCCCGCAGTTTCACATTTTGATCATCCAATAATCCCCATTCAGGAGTGAAGGCATAAAATTCTGGTGAGGGGACATTCCATTGTATTTGTTTAATATCCATTTGTGCCAACAGAGGAGCCAATAGTTTTGCAGCCTTATTACCCATATCCTCAGTCAGATATTCTTCATATAACTGTTCTACAGTCTTGTTGTCTATCTTATTTGAAGCAAAATGAGCAAATGTTCTAAAATTAAAACGAGGCTCTTCCGTACGCCAGTGAATAGCAATCACCCCATCCAGATTCTGCTTTGCAGCAAGTTTCACATGATCACGCATCATTTCTACACGTGGTTGAAAATGCCAAAGCTGATGATCTCCCTCTAACCAAGGTACTGCCCACACAGTTCTGTTCTTAGCTATATCAGACAAGAATTCAGGCTGTGGACTTTTTCCTAAATCAGGATTTAAACAACTGAATATGATATCCTTTGGCAGAGCTCTGTCCAGTCCTTTCAATAAGGAAGGTAATTGATGACCGCCTCCCCATCCTCCAAGAATTACTTTTGCATTCGAACCTTTAGATTTCAAATAGTCCGATGTCAATTTCATATATTCAAGTGCCCAAACTCCGACAAAACGGGCTGCACTATCAGCTGCCTCTTTAAAATAACCTTGTCCGGCGTTATATGCTTCAGCAAAAGAAGCATTCTCCAAAGCTTTCTCTATATTCACTCCCATAAATGAGTGTTCATTCAACCATAACCAGACATAATCAATATCAGGATAGGTTTCCAAAACATTATCAAGTGCTGCATAATGTATCTCTATCGCTATCTGACTTTTTGGATTCGGAATCATGTTAGACTCCCCAGGCCAGTAAAAACAGTCGCCCGCTACATTCAAAGAAAAATATTCAGGAGGAATTACTCCAAATTCAAATCCCATTGCCATACGTATACCACGTTCATGAGCCATGCTCAAAACATCACGCATCAACGTCTGCGATTTCTCATAATGCTCTCGTGGAGTAGAAGAAGTTACAGAAGCATCACTACCAAAAGCCTCCGCACCTTCCGGCAAAGAAAATACACGGTCAGTACCGAAAGCATAATCTTTCACTTTCATGGGTAAATACCCCCAACGTGCAGTAAGAGAATTATCAAAACAAGCTTGAGGAAGAATATCCTTATATTCTATCTTGATCATCGGTTCCACATAAGTGGCATAACGTTCACCCCCACCGGTATAATTATGAAATCCAATAAAATTAATACCATATTGCTGACATTCGTCCAGATAATCCCGATAGTCTTCCAAATTCCAGCCCGTAGGACCTGAAAGAAAGTTATGCCAAGGAAGTACTCCTCTAATATTAAATTTCTCTTGTGCCAACAAACTGACAGGTAAACATAATAGAATAAATATATATTGGATTTTTCGTATCATCATTCAAGCTTTTTTAAAGGATAAAAGAGAGGTAGCTCGTTTTTCATAACTGCCTCTCTTTTGAAATTATACTCTCATCTGAAAAACTGTTCTTTTAACCTTATAAAAGGATATAGCCAGTACTTAGTCTTTAGGCACAATACGGAAATTGTCAAAACTGATATCGGTATCTTCTGCATAACTGTTACCCATGATCTGTAGAACACCATCGGCAGGAACACTTCCCTTCCACATTGTACCCAATTCAAGAGTTACTGTCTGCCACTCACCATTTGTATTTAAAGCAAGTCCTGAAGCAAAAGGTTCCCAGTCATAATTTATCTGAGAGAAATAGAAACGAATCTGACGCTTAGTCAAAGGCTTCAATGTATTCACTTCAAACTTCAGCAGGTAATTATTTTGATTGGCCAGTACTTCCGGGAAATACTCAACAGCAAGTTGTGAGATACCAGTCACTGAATTCCAGTCCCAATCATTTGCATCGCCTTTGGCTATATTGAAGCGGCAATATTGTCCGCTAATAGCTACCGGGGTAGGACCACTACTCAGATATTGTCCACCTCCCCATCCTGTAAATGGATCATAATCACATAGCATATTGCCCTTTTCTTTATATTTTCCAGGAACCATTACCTCTCCTACAACCGGGCTGACTATTTTAACTTTAGCACCAACTGCAGCATCAGTAGGAAGTTTGAAATATAAAGTATCCTGTACCGCTCTTACTATTTCCATCTCACGGTCACCAAAGTATAACTTACCCGATTCAGTAGTTATCTCATACAGATCAAAATAGTCTCCCACAATTTTCATCATTTCGCCTGCAGGAGTGAATTCATTATACATACCATCAATCCGCAAATCCGGGACAAAGACAGAAAGAGGCGTGGTTACCGTTGCGCTACCAGTTGACAAGGTTATCAGATTATTTACATTTTCAGGAATCACCCTCGGAATAGGAAATGTAATTTCATTGGATGTTATGTATGCCTCTAACATGTCTACCGGAACATCATTCACTAAAATAGATGTAACAGCATTCAACCCAGTACCTTGCACAATAATATATTGTGCAAGATTAGCTTTATCAATAGCTTCCTTACGGTCAGTCACCGTAGACACCTTTGCTATACTTAAGGGAGCAATCGCTTCATCATCATCAGAGCAAGATGAGAATGCACCACACCCTAATATCGCCAAAACTAATAAAGTATATTTTAATGTTTTCATTGTTTCTTCATTTAAGTTTATACAGAATACTCATTACCAACCCGGATTATTAGAGTCAATCTTATCATTGGCATTGACTTCACTAATAGGCAGCGGATAAAGCAAATTACGTTCCAAACGACGTTTAGTAACATTATGCTCATCCATATCAATAGCATTCATTACTCCCAAATAAATACCCCAGCGGAATAAATCGTACCGACGATCTGCTTCATACGCCAACTCGCGGGCACGTTCTTCAAGTACAGCAGAACGGAACTCATTCTGATTCATGCCAGAGAACAGAGTCGCATTTGCACGTGTACGGATTCTATTAACCTGATTATAAGCCTCAGCATCCGGTCCACCATTCAATTCATTCACAGCTTCCGCATAAATCAGCATAATATCCGGCAAACGAAGCAGTGGAAAATGGAAATCACTGTTCTTTTGTTTACGATCTGTCACAAATGTAAATTTAGTCAACTTTGCTAATGTCCAACCTTCGCCTTCCTGATATACTTCCGTACCATCAAATGCATTGCCTTCACTATCATAAACCTCTTTATTGGCTACTTTATCAGCATACCAACGTGGATAATAATTATAAATCACCTTTCCATTAGAAATACCACCAGAAGCATACCGGTGTATAACTCCGTCTACAGCACGCTTATCTTTCTCTTCAAAAAGTAAATACCAGTGGTCACGCATTCCATACCAGTTACCTTCCATCGTACCGTCTTCCTTAAAGATACCTACATAGTCCTGGCAAATCGTATTACCAAAATCAGCATCAGCACTTTTAGCCTGAGCCATCCAGATATGTTCCCCCTTATTACGGTTAGCAATGGACCACACATCCATATATTTATCAAACAAGGTATACTCCTGTATTACTTCCCATGCCTTATCACGTGCCAACTCATAATACTTTTTCGAATCAAAACTTTCATATCCGGCCACAGTTTGTGCAGTATGCGTAATTGCTTGTGGTTCCGGGTTAGAAGGTTTTCCACCTTTAACTACAATGGGTACTCCGGACATTGCTCCTGATGCCATTGTTGCATAAACTTTTGCTAATAGTGCTTTTGCTGCACCACTTGAAGCATGTCCTTCGATGAAACCTGCATCATTTTTAGAATACATATTCTCTGCCTGATCCAGTAGTTCAATAATATGTGCATAAACATCAGCTACGGAAGAACGAGCCTGATGCATATCTTCACCTTCTGATATAGATTTTCTGAAAATAGGTACCGGACCATAATTTCTGACCAGATTAAAATAAGCCCATGCTTTCAGGAAACATAATTGTCCTAAAGCATCTTCCTTACTTTCAGGGGTTAGATTGTTCATTGCAGTAATCTTAGAAGTAGCCAAATTAGCACGATGAATCAATGTATAACACCCTTGCCACATGTGGTCTATTCCCCAAAATCCCTGCGGATTACCAGCTCCCACATTACCAAATGCCCATGAAGCACCAGAAGCATAGTCACAATCCATATTCGTGAGATACAGATAAGAACCCGGAGCAATAAAATTGGTAATAATGGTATTGTAAGCTCCTGTTACAAGTTGTGAAGCAGCGCTTTCACTGTCTCCCAACTGCTCAGGAGAAACAAAATCGTATGCTTTCTCTTCCAACAGGTTGTCGCAAGAGCATGCAGCCACAGCCGCCCACAACAATATGACTGATTTTAATATAATCTTTTTCATAACTTTCTTTGAATTGAATTAAACGTTAGAATGTACATTGCAAACCGAATGAAAAAGTACGGCTGCTTGGATAAGAGAACATATCCACTCCACGACGTGAAGAATCGCTACCGAAAGAGTTTACATCCGGGTCAAACCAACTATAACCGGAGATTGTAAATACATTGCTTACAGAAACATATAGATTCACTGATTCTATCCCTTTAAATGAAGGTATCCATTTATAACCCAAATTAATATTTTTCATTCTGAGGTAAGATCCGTCTTCTACATAACGATCAGACAATTTCATAGTTCTACCATAACCAGCATAAGCTTTCGGCCATTTCGCAATCGCTCTGTTTTCTGGAGTCCACCGGGTATTATACATTTCTTGTGGAATATTACCGATACCGCTCATTGTTACTTCCATCAAGTTAGCATTGAAAATATCACCTCCCACACATCCTTGCAGGAAGAAACTCAAAGAGAAGTTCTTATAAGAGAAATTATGCGTCATACCAAATGTAAAATCAGGATTGGTATCTCCAATAATCTGGCGGTCAGCGTTTGTAATACCGGCTACACCATCAAGGTCCTTATATTTCACTTCACCAATCATAGCTTTACATACAGCATCCGATTCATTGGCATAGAAAGGATCTGATCTCACCTCTGCAATGTTATCATAGAATCCGTCTTCTACAAAACCATAAATTGTACCGATCGGCAATCCATTACGTTGCAAGAAAACATTATCAGCTTTACTCCATCCTTGTGCAAACTGGTCACCAGGAAGTCCACTAATCTTATTACGGTTGAAAGAGATATTTGCATCGAAATCCCAATTAAAATCCTTTGTTGCCACTGCATAGAACTTACCGGAGATTTCAAGCCCCTTATTGGTTACATTACCAAAGTTCGTAGTCATGTTAGAAAAGCCTGTACTTTGAGGAATCTGTATATTCTGCAACAAGTCTGATGTCTTCTTATAATAAAGATCAACTGTTAAGTTTACTCTGTTCTTAAAGAATCCCATATCCACACCCACATTATATTGGCTGGTTGTTTCCCATTTTAAATCCGGATTTGCCGGACCTCTCCAGGTTAGGTTGGCAAAACCACTGGCAAGCGCACCATTAATAGGATAATTGGCCACAGTCAAATAATCGCGTGTAGCATAAGCACCAATAGCCTGATTACCTGTCTGACCATAACTTGCACGTACTTTCAGGTTACTGAAGATATTCAGTCTCTTAATAAATTCTTCTTCCGAGGCACGCCATGCAATAGCACCTGATGCAAAGTTCGACCATTTATTACCAGGAGCAAACTTACTGGAACCATCGCGACGGAAAGAAGCAGTGAACAGATATTTGTTCATTAAACTATAATTGGCACGTCCCAGGAAAGAAACCAAAGAAGTCATGCCGCGCCCACTGGTCGGCTTACCCGGATTAACGGCTGCACTCATATCATAATCTTCTGTTATATCTTGCGGAAAACCGGTGGCAGTCATGGCTTTATTACCATAATCACCTTTTTCATAAGAGAAAGCAACCACTGCATTCAAAGAGTGATTCTTATTAAACTCTTTGTTATAAGTAGCCATTGTTTCGAGTACCAGATTCTTTGCCCAGTTATCAGCTTTAGAAGCATAGCCGTTCACCGGATCCTTACCCTCCACAGTCTCACGATTATAATACACATTACGTTCGTTTCCATTATAAGAGAAACCTACATTCTGACGGAGTTTTAAATCTTTAATCGGAGTTATCTCCAGATAAGAAGAAGAGAAGAATGTATTAGTAGTCAGTTCATCTTTTGCTGCACGCGTATAAACATACGGATTGGAAGAGAACCAATTCAACTGAGCATTATTCGTTTCATCATCCAAAGGAGCAGTAGCTGGATAAAACAAAGTTCCACGAATAATACCATCACTTACAGAGTTTGTCTTTGCCAACTTATTCAATGAATTGGTGAAGCTCATATTAGTTCCGATTTCAATCCACTCATGTACTTTACGAGCTACATTTGCACGGAATGTATAACGTTTATAACCAGAGTTGTTAATAATACCTTCCTGATCCAATATGTTACCGGAAATTGCATAGTACCCTTTATCACTGGAACCACTAACACTCAAGTTATATTCCTGAGAAAGAGCTGTTTCAAACACTTCATCCTGCCAATTCACACTTGGATACTTACCAGTTCTGTAATCGTCCGGTCCCGGAGAGTATACCGCTTCTCCTGTAGCCGGATCAACAGTGGATGTTCCCGGATAAGGTATTTTTTCATTTGCCCCATCATACTTATTAAACATCTCCGCAGCCTCATTACGATATTTAGCATACGTATAACCATCCAGCATATCCATCTTCTTCACCACTTTTGAGATTCCGAAATTAGCGCTGAAACTAATATTATCTTTGCCCTTAGCACCACGTTTTGTCGTAATCAGTACAACACCGTTGGCACCACGTGAGCCATAGATAGCAGTAGCAGAAGCATCTTTCAGGATTTCAATAGATTCAATATCTGCCGGATTGATGGCAGAAAGCGGATTGGTAGTTTGGAGCATACCATCTTTACCGGTTCCCGGAGTACCACTTGTTGTGAAAGGAATACCATCCACAATATAAAGCGGTTCTGTAGATGTAGAGAATGAGTTTGCACCACGGATCTGAATACTTACACCTGCTCCCGGAGCACCATCGTTCTGATTAACCTGTACACCGGCAATACGCCCCTGCAAGCTTTGATTGATACTGATCGGATTGGTTTTCATCAACTCATCACTCTTAATACTGGTGACCGATCCCGTTAAATCACTTTTCTTCATCGTACCGTAACCAACTACCACGACTTCATCAAGTAATTCCGTGTCCTCTGCCATTCTTACATTCAGAGTTCTCTGTCCAGGTTTCAAGGTTATCGTTTGTTCCTTATAACCTATACATGAGAAGACCAGCACATTTTTCCCTTTAGGAACATTCACGCTATACCGACCTTCCGTATCAGCAATGGAACCTACCCCGGCATCCTTAACCAACACATTGGCTCCAATCAATGGAGAACCATCGTTAGCATCAGTAATAGTACCGGTAACGATGGATTCCTGAGCCATCACATGACTACTCATTAAGAGCGCCATCAGAAACAACATAATGTTTTTCATATATAACACTGATTTAAAATAATAAATTCTTCAACACTGCAAATATAGCTGCCGTCTCTATGATAAACAAGTACAATTTTATCATTAACTAATACTATTTCGACACTATGCAATAAGTATCTGATCAGAAGGCATACCCCATTCAAACACGTTATATAAAACGAGTTGAAGAGTTTTTACCTAACATAGTTAAAAGTTAAATTAATACATTTCAAGAAAAGTATTCCTATATTATATTATCCCAATATAAGAATAAAAAAGCATCATATCACAGACTATAAACTATCCATTAAAACAATCTTTTCCCCTAAAAAAGCACCTATATCCTGACTCAACTAACCTTATTCTACCCTTATTTCAAAATTCCTATTTATTCCTTTAGATAGTCCTTCCTGACCACTTCCCACAAACAAGGAATATTTCCCCGGAAGCATCTTCCATATTCCTTCCTGCCATATAGAAAGCTGGCGGGGAGCAATTGTAAAAGTAACCGTTTTACTTTCACCCGGTTTCAGGTCCACTCTCGCAAAAGCCACCAATTTCTTTAACGGGAAAGTATAAACCGGAGTATTTTCACGGGAAATATATACCTGAACAACTTCTTCTCCTGCTACATCACTTATATTTTTAATTTCAATAGAACATTGCAAAGTACCATCCGGGCGAACCACATCATCACTTTGCAAATGTGTATACTCAAAGTTCGAATAACTTAAACCGTGTCCGAATCCGTAAAGAGGCTTACTTGACAAATATTGATAGGTACGCCCTTTCCAAATATCATAATCCAAAATATCCGGCAACTGCTCTTCCGATTCATAAATAGTCATCGGTAACTTACCCGACGGATTTTCTGAACCAAACAAAATGCCAGCCAAAGCCTTACCTCCCTCTTGTCCCGGATACCAAGCTTGAAGAATAGCAGGGACATTTTCTGCAGCCCATTTTGAAGTTAACGGATTTCCCGTGTGGAGTATCAAGGCAGTACGAGGATTCACTTTATAGATTTCTTTTAGCAGCAATTCCTGTGTCATAGGTAAATAAATGGAAGGCAGGTCACGATTTTCACGAGCCAACTTTTCATCATTCCCCAAAGCAACCAATACTAAATCCGCCCCGGATACAAATTCTTTCACCTTATCTATTTGATCTGAATTTCCAAAATCAGAAACCAACATACAAGCAGCAGCCCCCGTCTTATTTATATATTCTATTTTAACTGGCATTTTTCGGCCTGCCTCAAACGGAGCTTCTACAGAATAAAACTGTAAACCACGAGCATTCCATTTATCCAAAACTAAACGATCATTCAACCAAATACGCACTCCACCATCCGCATACATACCAATAGTATGTTTGCCACTTACCGGAGCTTTCAGATATCCACTCCATCTGACAGAATAATTATTTTTAGTTAAGCGTTCATCCGGCGTACCATCTCCCCAGTCAAAACCCACAGTCTTATCAATTCTTGAAAACAAAGGGATATTACTCAGATTGTGCCCACTTATATAGTCAGCAGTAAGTCCCTGGCTCACCCCATCAGAAGCTACCAAATACTCCGAACCAACCGGAGAAATCACGGAAGTGCCTTCCATGTATGAAACCTTCACTTTTTTACCTACTAAATCTTTAACACCCTGAAGCAAAGAAACGTTATGAACAGGTTTCCCACTATATCCGCCCAGATAATTATTATCAGCAAATGGACCGACGATAGCTACAGAACGTATCTTCTTCTTATCTACAGGCAAGAAATCATTGTCATTCTTTAAAAGTACGATGGATTTAACCGCAGCTTCATAAGCTAGCTTCCCAAATTTTTCTCCTGCAAGTAACTTTTTATCATAATGATTATAGGGAACAAGTTCAATAGGGTCGAATTCACCTAATTTAAAACGTGCTGTTAATACGCGAGTCAAAGCCTTATCAATAGCTTGTTCTGAAACCAATCCCATCTTTACAGCTGCTACCAGTTTCTCGCGATAGGTTCCCCCACATTCCAAATCACAACCACTATTGATACCTAAAGCAGCAGCTTCCTCCAATGAGTTTACAACCCGGTGCTGCCAGTTCATGACTCCAATAGCTCCACAATCAGAAACAACAAATCCGTCAAATCCCCACTCTTTTCTCAGAACATCTCCTAAAAGCCAGGTTGAGCCACTCGGAGCCACTCCGTTAAAGGCATTATAAGCAGTCATTACAGATTGCGCATCCGCTTCCTTTACGCATGCCTCATAAGCCGGAAAATAATATTCATACAACTGCTTGGTGGGTATCTGTGAAGAACTGGAGAAACGGTCATTTTCTTGGTTATTGGCAACAAAATGTTTTATTGTAGCGACCGTCTTCAGATAATCGGGATGATCTCCCTGTAATCCCTTCACAAAAGCTACTCCCAAGCGGGAAGTTAAATAAGGGTCCTCACCATAAGTTTCCTCATTCCGTCCCCAGCGGGGATCACGAGCCATATTAATAGTAGGAGACCAATAAGTAAGCCCCTTTCCTATTTCCAAATATTTCAGGCGAGCCTCTGTAGAGATGGCAGAAGCTACTTTCTTAATTAATAATGTATCCCAGGTAGAAGCCAGATTAATAGCTTGTGGAAACACAGTCACTTCACCCGCACGAGCCACTCCATGCAGGCATTCATTCCAATAATTATATGAGGGGAGATTCAGGCGCGGTATGCTATCTGTTTCATTAGAAAGCTGAGCCACCTTTTCTTCAAGTGTCATCTTGCTGATGAGATTCTCTACACGTGCAGATATAGGTTGAGATAAATTGCCAATAATTCGCTCCTTCACTCCACGCACTTCCACTTTTCCACTTGCATTGAAAGCCGGACAGTCATCACATCCACCATTGTCCTGGGCCTTCAATGAAATATTTGCTAATATAAATGCTCCAACTAATAAAGACTTTCTCGCTTGCATATTTTCCAATAGATTAGAATATGTTTTTCTATTTGCAAATGTAGCGATATCCTAATACTCCAACTGATATTATTTTATCCTTTCATTGTACAATTCTTCGTTGAGTAGGGAAATACCTCTTTTAAGAGTAAGACAAACGATATGCCAAATACTAAAAGTTCAAAATCAGATCACTATCTTCTTCTTTCTATAATTCTCCCGGAACTCTTTCGGCGAACAATCCTTCTTCCGTTTAAATATCCGGTTGAAATTGGACAAGTTATTAAAACCACAGTCATAACATATCTCAGCAATCGTATGTGCAGAGTCCACCAGCAAACGTGTAGCAAAGCCAAGACGGATATCAATGATATAATCAGAAAGTGTCTTCCCCGTACGCAACCGGAAAAAACGGCTGAATGAAACAGGTGTCATACCCACCATATCCGCCAAAGTATTCAAGCGAATATCCTCCTGATAATGATCGGCAATATACTTCTGCACTCTTTGCACGCGACGACTATCTGAGAAAGTTTCTATTTTAGCAAAAGAAGAACTGGACAATACTTTCGCATCATCATATTGCGATAGCTCATAAAGTATTCTCAAGAAATGCATCACTGCATAAAAACCTTGTTCCTCCGAAGCCAGTCGATCCAACCAATTATATACTTTCATAATGGCCTGCATAGGGAAACTAATGCCGCACTGAGCTTTCTCCAGCATACAACGAATACTATCGAACTGGTTCTTATTCATAAAGTTCTTGAAAAACAAGTCGGGCGAGAACTGAATTGTAATCTCACGGATTTCTTTAGAGTCACATTCATGCTGTTCCCACACATGTTCCAACTCTTTGCCGGTTATCAACACCAGATCATAATCTCCGATAACTTCGGCGGAATCTCCTACCACACGGCGGACACCGGCCGCATGCTCTGTAAAGTTGAGTTCAAACTCAGCATGACAATGAATAGGATAAGTAAATTCTGTCTTACGACGATCGGCAATATAAAAACAATCGCGATCGGACAAGGGAGTAATTTCCCTCATAATGTAATTTGAGCTTTCCATATTGACTGGTTAAAAAAGTATCATATTGCAAATATAATCATTCTTTATTAATACAATAATTAATAAGCCTGATTTTATTTACAATCTTCACAACGCTCCTATTCCGACATCTTTCACTAAGAAATCCTCTGTACTTTGCTATACTTTTCGACAGTACAATCTGTTCTTTTCCGATAAAATCACTTACTTTTGTATTCTCACTTAAACTTAATAGCAATGATAAACCCCATTTACTCTCCCGACAGCAGTCGGTACGACAACGGTATGAAGTATCGCCGTTGTGGACGAAGCGGCATATTGCTGCCCGAAATATCATTAGGTTTGTGGCACAACTTCGGCGACGTCAATACTTTCGCTAATTCACAGGCAATGGCACACTACGCTTTCGACAAAGGGATTACCCATTTCGACCTTGCCAACAACTACGGTCCATCCTACGGTTCGGCAGAAGAAACTTTCGGAATGATCATGAAGAAATCGTTCATGCCTTATCGTGACGAACTGTTCATTTCCACGAAAGCAGGACATGATATGTGGCCCGGTCCTTACGGCGAATGGGGATCCAGAAAATACTTGATGACCAGCCTTAATCAGAGCCTGCGACGCATGAATCTGGATTATGTAGACATCTTCTACTCGCACCGCTATGACCCGGAAACTCCGTTGGAAGAGACTCTGCAAGCCCTCGTAGATATTGTGCGGCAAGGCAAGGCCCTGTACGTCGGTATCTCAAAATATCCGAAAGCAGCAGCCGAATTTGCCTACCGTTACCTGGCAGAAAGAGATGTGCATTGCCTGCTTTATCAGGGAAGATATAACATTTTTAACCGCGAACCGGAAGAAGAAGGTATCCTGCAACAAGCTAAGGAAAACGGTACAGGCTTCATTGCTTTCTCTCCTCTGGCACAAGGTCTATTGACAAACCGTTACCTGAACGGTATTCCCGAAGACTCACGCATTGCCAAAGGTGGGTTCCTGAAAAAAGAGGCATTGACTGACGAAACGCTGAAGAAGATAAAAGCCCTGAACGAAGTTGCCACGCAACGCGGACAAACTCTTGCTGAAATGGCTCTGGCATGGTTACTGAAAGATGACATGGTTACCTCAGTCATTATCGGAGCAAGCTCTGTAGCACAGTTGGATGACAATCTGCAAAGCATCAAAAATACGAAATTCACAGCAGAAGAATTAGAAAAGATCAATCAGATAGATAGTCTGAAATAAACTGATAATAAGGACTTGTTTTATCGGCTGCAGGCAGGTAAATCAGTTCCTTTTAAGAGTAACGAGCGTTTCCACGAAAGGGAACGCTCGTGAAATTACAATTCCTACGTGAAAAAACAGGCGTTCCCACAGGCAGGAAACTCCAGAACATTAATTTCCAATAAGATACGAACCAGTATTCTATCCCAAAAGCTCACTTTTTTAAGACTTTCTTCACCAAGAATACAATTTTAACACACCCCTTTCTGAACCTTTTATTTTTTATCTTGTTCATGTACCAAAAGCCTGAGGTACCAGGGCAGGATTTTTTATATATAACCTAAACATTATAAAAGTATGAAGAAATTAATTCCCCTATTATTGGTGGTCTTAACTTTCGCAGCCTGCGAAAAAGACCCTGACACGGATAAGCTGGACAACAAATATCTGGTTTATACTAATTATGACTCGAAAGCCGATTTCAAAGCTTTCCAAACGTACTACATGCCGGACAGCATTCTTGTCATCGGCGATAAGAAAGAAGCCGAATATTGGAAAGATGAAAGCGCTCAGGAAATTCTGCAAGCCTATGCTACCAATATGAATAACCGTGGCTTTGTCCGCGTAGACGACCGTGAAGAAGCCAATCTCGGTTTACAGGTCAGCTACATCAAGAGCACTTACTATTTTAATGACTACGGACGTCCCGAATGGTGGTGGAACTATCCAGGTTACTGGGATGCACCTTACTGGGGTAACTGGGGCGGATGGTACTATCCGTATGCTGTGACTTATACTTATAGCACGGGGTCATTCATTACCGAGCTCCTAAATCTGGAAGCCACACAAGGCGAAAAAGAAAAGCTGCCCGTACTCTGGACAAGCTATATGAGCGGATTGCTTAGCGGTTCCACATCTGTAAATACCAAACTGGCTGTTGAAGGCGTAAACCAAGCTTATGCTCAATCTTCATATCTGACTAATAAATAATTAGCAGTAAGTAGTTAAGTCGTTTAAAACAATAACAAGTATGAAAACAATAAAATATATTTCTATGAGAGTACTGGCGATCGCCGCTCTGGCTCTCGTCTTCGCCATGCCGGCAAAGGCACAATTGACCGATAACGGTTATGCCAATATCGATTGGCAATTCAACTTCCCCCTGAGCAACCATTTCGCTGATAAAGCCAGCGGATGGGGTATGAGCTTCGAAGGTGGTTACTACGTCACTCCAAACTTTGCTCTCGGTGCTTTCCTGGCTTATCATAGCAATCACGAATACTTCGGACGCCAAACACTTCCGGTAGGTGAAGGCGGTAGCATCAATACCGACCAACAGCATACATTGTTCCAGTTACCTTTCGGTCTGGCAGGTCGTTATACTTTCGACCGCGGTAGCGCTTTCCAACCTTACGTTGGTGTGAAGGTAGGTCCTCAATACGCTGAAATGAAATCAACTTTCAATGTTTATGAAGCAAACAAGAGTACCTGGGGCTTCTATGTATCACCGGAAATTGGTCTCAACATTTACCCATGGGCTTATGGTCCGGGGTTGCACATTGCCGCTTACTATAGCTATGGCACGAACAAGGGCGACCTGTTCACTTATAGTGTAGACGGTTTAAGCAATTTCGGTCTGCGTCTGGGTATTGCATTCTAACATAATTTGCATTGCAACACAGATAAGTTTGACTGGTATTAATTGATTGTTTCAAGACGTGAAAAAGGGAATAACCGGCCGCGTGAGCGGGGGGCTATTCCCTTCTTCTATATATAGCTATTTTAACGCCTGATACACCACCTCCTGTATTCGTGTACGGATATCCATCTTCATCAGCTTCGTATTCCATACATCCGGATAGATACGATTGCAAAGGAAAACGTAAACCAGCCCATTCGTCGGATCAACCCAGGCACAAGTTCCTGTAAATCCGGTATGCCCATAAACAGTGGCAGGCGTAGCCGTAGCACAAGGACTCTTTGCCAGATTCTGCCGGTCAGGTTTATCGAATCCCAGACCACGACGACTGATGCGAGATACAGTAGTAGTAAATACACGACAAGTTTCCGGACTCAAATAACGCTTACCATCCAACTCTCCCCCATTCAACAACATTTGATAAATTTGAGCCACTTCCGTTGCATTGGAGAATAGACCGGCATTCCCTGATACACCGCCTTGGAAAGCTGCCGACTCATCATGCACGAAGCCCTGAAGAACCGTCTTCCGCAAGAATGGATCCACCGAAGAAGGTATGATTTCCGCTTTCGGTATAGGAGTATGCTTACCAGATACAATGCCTGCATATGCTGTTCCTGCCGTAGCTGCACCCTTCAATGGCAAATACCCCGTACGTTTCAACCCCATCGGAGCATAAAACTCCTGCTCCAAAAAAGCATCCATCGACATGCCCGTACGCGCCTCAACCAATTGCTGCAACAGGATGAAACCTACACAGCTATACCGATAACGGCGATCGCGCAACGGTGCCTTCACAATCGTTTGTTGATAGATTTCTCTAAAGGAACGATTCAGCCATAAGCTATCGGCAACTTGTAAGGTATGCTCTGCCGTCCGCACTTTAGAAGTCAACCCTTTCTGGAACTTAAATTTCGGATTAGCCCAGGTACGAACCCCTATCTGTACAGAATGTGCAGCATCCGGTTTTGCTTTGAAAAGAGTTCCTGCATAGCTTTCTTTATCGATAGCTTCCTGATAAAACAACAATGTGGAAGGTAATCCGGATTCATGCAACAACAACTGGCGGACTGTGATATCTTTTTTATCCGTATCTTGCAACCAAGGCAGATAGTCTGACACACGATCGGTAAGATTCAAACGTCCTTTATCATACAGCTTCATAACAGCGAGCAATGTTGCCGTAGTCTTTGTCAGCGAAGCCAGATCATAAACATCCGTCGGAGATACCGGTAAAGTAGCGCCGGGGATATTGGTCGTAGAGAATTTTTTGACAGAAGCACCCGTAGCACCCAGCCAAGTATGTGTTCCGAAAGCTTTATTATACATTTCCTTTCCGTCTTTCAATATCACAATCTGACAACCGGGATAAGCTCCTTCTTTAATGCCTTCTTTCGCTATTTCATCAATGCGAGTCAACAGACGGGAGTTCATACCATGTTCATCAGGCACAAAGTGAAGCGGTGTTTTCGGAGTAATGGTCCGTCCATCTCCCGTAGTAAACAAGTCACTGATACTTGCCGACAGGCGTCCGTTTGCCGTTGCATCGGCATATAGTATTCTGGCTACCTGACACTGTACATCATCATTCGATGAATGTGCAAGTACTACAGCATTAGCAGCCGATACCGCACGGCGTATCTGCAACATTTGCTTACCGGGTATAAAAAGCAGATAAGCTGTTGGAATATCAGGAACAAATTCCCCAAAGAAGGCCTGATAAGGCGCCAAGCGATGTTCCGTCACACAAACAAGGATACGTTTATACTGTGACAGTGAATCACGCAACTGCTTACGTGCAGCCACCGGTAGCTCTTTTTTCAATTGAAAAACGGCAGGTACTCCTTTTGAACCAACAGGATTAATAAATCCGGAAAGCTCCTTCAGGAACGGTTGTATTTCTTTTGCATCACCTACATTGAGCACAGCCACTTCCCGGGTATCTACATCCAACGGAAGCACATCGTTTTTATTCTTCAATACGGTAATCGCCTCCTGGTTCAGGCGCCGTATCAAATCACGAGTGTGCGCCGTATTAATACGATTACTTAACCCCGAAAGGCGAACAAAAGGTTTCTTTGATAGGCCGAGAGCATATTTATAAGTAAGTACCTTCCGGCACTTTGCTTCAATCTCCGCTTCCGTCAGTTCACCGTTTTTCACGGCATCCAGTATAGCATCTACTTCTTCCTTAATCCGTCGGGGCACAAGCAGCAAATCATGCCCTGCTTTCAAAGCTTGCAGGCAAATACTCGTGTTATTGGCAGAAACACCTTTCATAGCCAATGCATCCGTAAATACCAGCCCCTGAAACTTCATCTCTTGTGTCAGCAAATCATGCACTACACTACGGGAAAGTGAAGAAGGCACCCCTCGTTTCGATTCAAGTATCGGCACCTCCAAATGTCCCACCATCATACCGGATAGCCCGGCCTGAATGGCTTTCTTAAACGGATATAACTCCACGCTATCCAAACGTGCACGAGAAAATGTCAACTTCGGCAACGAATGATGCGAGTCCACATCCGTATCACCATGACCTGGAAAATGCTTGCTCACGGAAAGTACGCCACCTTCTTCCAGTCCACGGGCATAGGCTATTACTTTATCGGCCACATTAGCAGGACTTTCTCCAAACGAACGGGTATTGATAACCGGGTTCTTCGGGTTGATATTCACATCCGCCACCGGAGCAAAGTTAACCTGCACACCAAGTTCCCGACATTGCCGGGCCATCTCGCGACCATATTCATAAAGCAGACTGTCGTTTTGTATGCAGCCCAGAATCATATTTCGGGGAAATACTGGTGTACCTCGCAAGCGCATGGAAAGTCCCCATTCGCCGTCAAAGGTTATCATCAACGGAACATCTGCCATCTTCTGTGCTTCATTGGTCAGTATCGCCTGGTTTTCCATCAATCCACCGGAAAAAAGCAGGCCGCCCACTTTGTAGCCATCCACAACTTTACGTAGCAAATCCCGGTTTGCCTTATCTTGCTGAGGAGCAATAGTATAAATGAATAATTGTCCGATACGTTCTCTCAGATTCATCCTGTTGAGTACCGAATCCACCCACTGCCGACATCGTTCATCATTGGAAACAGATCGTATCATAATAGGTTCAACAGAAGGTACAGGAGATTGTGGCACCGGCAGATGATGCGCCTGAGCATCAAAGCGGAGACAACAACTGTATATCATCAAAAAGAATAGGAATAGTTTTTTCATCATCATTTATGCATTAAGGCTACCAAAGTTATAGTATTTCGAACACAAAGACACGGAAAATACAGAGTTTTTTGGACTAATTAGTAAAAAACACTGTATTTTCCGTGTCTCCTGTATTTCTATACCCAGACTATTTCAGGCTTTTATAAATCGCTTCCTGTATATTGGTACGGATATTCATCTCAGTCAGTTTTGTATTCCACACATTGGGACACAGACGGTTGCTGAGGAAAACATACACCGTTCCATGTTCAGGATCCACCCAGGCACAGGTACCCGTAAAACCGGTATGTCCGTAAACGGTATTGGTAGCCGAAGGAGCACAAGGACTGTTCTTCAAATCCTTCAAATTAGGTTTGTCAAAACCCAATCCTCTGCGACTGATGGCAGAGGCCTCCGTAGTGAACAAACGGCAAGTCGCCTCACTCAAATAACGTTTGCCATTCCATTCTCCCCCATTCAGCATCATCTGGTATATCTTCGCAACTTCCGTAGCTGTAGAGAACAAACCTGCATTACCGGAAATGCCACCCATACAAGCGGCAGTCTCATCGTGCACATAGCCGCATAAATCCTGACGGCGCAGGAAATCATTCGCGGCCGTAGGCATAATCTCTTGTTTGGAGTACCTTAATAAAGGCAAATACATGGTACGCTGCAATCCCATAGGTGCATAAAACTCTTTAGCCAGATAAAGGTCCATTGGCAACTTAACTATAGCCTCTACCACCTGCTGCAACAGGATAAAGCCAAGATCACTGTACACATACCGCTTGCTGTCCATATCACACCGGGCAATCTTTTGCAAGATGGTATTCTTAAAACTCTTGTTCAGCCACATTCTGTCAGCTACATGCAAGTTGTAAGCAGATGATTCTTTTTCAGCTACCAAGCTTTTCTTAAACTTAAAGCTTGAACAATAATAGCTATGTTCACTGACCTGCGTGCGATGCCACTCATCCACCCAACTTTGAGCATACGGGCCATGCACCGAATTCGGGTCGATGGCCTCCAGATAGAAACGAATATAAGGAGGCAGACCGGACTCATGAAGAAGCAAATCCTTTATTGTAATATTCTTCTTATTAGTATTCCGCAAGATCGGCAAATACTGGGACACTTTATCCGTCAGCTTCAACTTACCCGTATCATACAGTTTCATCACGGCAAGCAGTGTTGCAGTAGTTTTCGTCAAAGAAGCAAGGTCGAACATATCTGTAGGGCGTACAGCAGTGGTGTCTTTATCTGAATGAGTACCGAAACACTTATCATATACCGTCTGACCATCTTTCAACACCAGCACCTGACAACCGGGATAGGCTCCGGCAGCCAATCCGCCCTTGACAATCGCATCGATACGGTGCAACTCATTAGACTTCATTCCCAAATCTTCAGGAATAATACGTCCCGGCTTCATCCCCGGAGTAATCACACTTCCCTCACCAGCCTGATAGAGATTACCGATGCTCATGGAAAGCTTTCCCTGAGCAGGGACTTTAGCAAATATCACACCCGCTACATATTGCTGAATATCCGCTTCCGACGAATGTCCCAACACCACAGCACTGGCCTGATTCAAAGCAGGAACTAAAGGTTGCATAGCACGATAGGACGTAAAGAAAACATATATTATGGGGGCGGGTAAATTCAATCCTGCCAGAAAATCGGCATAAGCAAGTGCATCTGTATCTTTACCTGATATGCTGATTACAACCCGACGATAATTCGCCAGTTTGCGTGCCAATTCACGGCGCTCATCTTCACCCATCTCCCCCGTCAAATGAAAACACTCTACAGGAACAGGTGATAATTTCTTCATCTCAGCAATGAAGATGCTGTCTTTACCTTCGACCACACTCAACAGTGCAATCGGAGTGTCGCCGACAGGTGTCAACGGTAATACTCCAAAATGATTACCCAGCACCGTAACAGCAGCCTGGCGAAGTCGCGTTACCAGTGCCTTGGCTTCATCTGTATGGATACGATAACTCATTCCGCTAACCTGCAACTGCGGACGCGGCTGACGTAAACCCAACAGATATTTATAAGTAAGTATCTTACGACATTTCTCTTCTACAACCTTCTCCGAAAGAACACCGTCTTTCACCGCATTCAGGACCTCCTGCACAGCATTTTCAGTATTATACTGCACCAGCACCATATCATTTCCTGCAAGCAAGGCTTTTGTAGTAACTTGGGGCACAGATGAAACTCCCTTCATATCCAGTGCATCCGTAAACACCAATCCCTGAAAGCCCATTTCATTTTTCAATAATCCGGTCACCACATTTCCGGAAAGTGAAGAAGCCGTGATAGCATCCGGTTCCAGCACAGGTACCTGCAGATGACCAACCATCACCCCACCCAAGCCGGCACGTATCATTTCCTTAAAAGGATACAGTTCCACACTATCCAGGCGTTCGCGGTTATAACATAGTGACGGTAATCCTTTATGCGAGTCCACATCCGTATCTCCGTGTCCGGGGAAGTGTTTGCTCACGGACAACACACCGCCACTTTCCAGTCCACGACTATAAGCGACCACCTTTTCAGCCACCTTCTTCGGGTCTTCCCCGAAAGAACGTACATGGATTACCGGGTTCAGAGGATTGGTATTGACATCCGCATCCGGTGCAAAATTCACATGAACACCCAGCTCACGAAATTCCCGTGCCACTTCACGCCCGTATTCATAAATCAGATGGTTGTCTTCAATACAGCCAAGTGCAGCATTCTTCGGGAAATAAGGCGTACCTTCCAGGCGCATAGAGAGTCCCCACTCACCATCGAAAGTAATCATAACGGGAACTTTAGAATTCTTCTGGGCAATATTCGTCAGTATAGCCTGCTCTTCCGGTGTACCTTCAGCAAACAGCAGACCTCCTATCTTATATTTCTTAACCAGATCGCGTATCTGTTTCTTCTTTTGTTTATCCACTTTGGCAGGAAAGGTGGCAACAATCAACTGTCCTACTTTTTCCTGCAGATTCAAACCGGAATATACAGAATCTACCCACTGTTTGCAACGGGCATCTGCCGCTGAAGGGAGAAAAGATGCCTCTGCCTGGGCATGAAGCAATCCTGCGCCCCCCCACAAAAGGGCAGCAAACAATAAGAGAATAGGTCTCTTCATTTTTTTTACTATTTAGATGATTGGGATATTTATTCTTCCGCAAGTGTTAGTTTCAACATACCAACATAAATTCCATTTTTCCCGGTATGCATCACCGATACATTCCGACCGTCTTTATTCAAGTAAACAGCCGGTTCCTTCATAAAGGTATGAGTATGTCCGCCCAGAATGGCATCAATATGGTTCGTTTTCTGTGCCAGTTCTTCGTCACAAGGAGCATTTTTAAGTTGATAACCGAGGTGCGACAAACAAATGACTACATCACAACCTTCCTCATTCTTCAGCAAGTCCGCCATTTTCTGTGCTGCTTCTATCGGATCATTATAAACCACACCTTCACATTTATCAGCCTGCACCAAGCCTTCCATCTTCGGAGCAAGACCAAATACACCTATCTTCAACCCATTGCGGTAAAAGGTAGTATAGGGTTTCACCAAGCCTTCCAGCACTGTACCTGTCACATCATAATTGGAACATACCACCGGGAAATTTGCCATGCGGAACAGACGTGCCATATTTTCCAGGCCGAAATCAAATTCATGATTACCTATTGTCATGGCATCATAGCCCATAAGATTCATCATCTTTACTTCAACTTCTCCCTGAAACAAATTGTAGTAAGGAGTTCCTTGGGAAATATCTCCGCAATCAAACAGTAACAGGTTGGGGTTTATTTTACGCGCTTCCTTAATAAAAGTAGCCCGGCGCACCGTTCCACCCATACCGGCATAGCGGTCGGCAGCATTCACAGCAATGGGTTCAATGCGGCTGTGCGTATCACTTGTTTGCAGAATCACCAGTTGTTTGGTTTTCTGGGCAGAGTCAGGAGCTACCAGGCAGAGAGGCTCTACAGGTATCTCTTTAGTCGATTGCTGTGCGGATATCGAAAATAGGCAGCAAACTGCCATCAATAAAAGAATATATCGTTTCATGATTTATAATTTATGATTATGCTCTTGCGAAACTGGATTACTCATCTTTCACAGTTATCCTGCCTTCCATACGGGAAGTAATCTTCTTTCCGGCAGTAGTCTGTTGCTCCACATAGTCCATAAACAAACCACGCAAAGTAGCCCCATCCGGACATTCACGTTTCTCAGCTTGCGGCAGGGCAGTCATACCATCGTTTCCGTCTGCCAGATAATCAATGGTAGCAATTGTATAAAGCTGTTCATCCTCTATCGGATAGCCTGCAACCGTGCCTTCCAATAGTTTTCCGTCTTTTGTTATCAGAAGCTGCATCCCACTGACACCTTGCCCGTGACATGCTGCAATATTATTGAACAATTCTTTCAGATAAACTCCTTTCATGGTCAATACACAAAGAGAATTTTCGAAAGGCAATATCTCATAAATATTTTCGCAGGTAATAGGACCTTCAGTCAATACATTACGCAAGCCACCCATATTTATTAATCCCATATCGGCAGGCTTACCCAATACTTGTCCGGCTGCATTACGTAGAACATCCGCTACCAGATTAGAAAGCAGACTTTCAGGCGCTCCTTTGTCCATGCTTACTTCTGCAGTACCTACCACACGGAGCATGATACTGTCAACCTTCGCCTTATAGGGAGCAAGCAATGCTATCGCTTCAGCATCAGGATTTACATCCCAGGTAGAGTCAACCGCCACCATCGTCCCCTCCGCCTTCGTCACCTTATATGCAGAACTACAAGAGCTTAGCAAGAATACAGCTACCAAAAGTACGGCAGGGATAAATTTCAAAGTCATTCTTTTCATTTCGTTTGTTTTTTAAATTGCTACAAATATAACGAATAGTCCTTTTTCATCACACCTCAATAGAAGAAAAAAGAAAATGCCTCTTCATTTTCAGGCATATTTTTTAATTCCCGGAAAGTTCTATATAAAAAAGGATTATTTTCACCCGTAGGTTGAAGTAAAGTGTTTCGGTACAGTAATGAATTAAAGATTGCTGGTGAATTCATTGTTAGTATACTGAAAATCAATCAATAGCATTTACCGGCAGCTTACCACAAGATGTAAAAGCATTTACTGCAGCATGTAACAGCCTTTACCGCTTATTGTAACGGGCTTTACCTCGGCGTGTAACGAGCTTTACTTCGGCGTGTAAATGAAGTTACCGTGTGGGGTTGATAATAAACCGCCAAGACTTACGTTATTTATCAGGTAGATATACCTATATTTGAATTCCAGAAGTAATATAAAAGACAGATAAGCACATGGGAATAAGCACAGTAACTGATCAGAACTGGCACATAGTCCGCTACTCAGCAGAAGAAAAAGAACGCTGGGACCGCTTCGTGCGCCGTTCCAAAAACGGTACATTCATGCTGCAACGCGACTATATGGACTATCATGCCGAGCGTTTCCATGATTGTTCCCTGCTGATTTATTGTAATCAGAAATTAACAGCCTTGCTCCCCGGCAACCTTTCCGGTGATTGTTTTTATTCTCATCAGGGACTGACTTATGGAGGAATACTCCTCTCCGCCTCTATTACCTTAGTGCAAGCAAAAAGTGCATTCTGCACCGCCCTGAATTATTTACATACGGAGTGCGGTGTACAATCAATAGTATATCGGGCTATTCCGCACATTTATCACCGCTATCCGGCGGAAGAAGATTTATATATCCTCGTTCGCCTGGGCGCACAACTTACAGCACGTAGCATCTCATCCGTAATTCCACTGGACGACCGTCTGCCTTTCCGCACCCTGCGCCGTCGCCAATTGAAAAAGGCACAGGCCTGTGCACTGACAATCACAGAAGACGAGGACTTCGCCTCTTTCTGGTCAATATTGGAAGAAAACCTACATGAACGATATTGTGTTGCCCCGGTACATTCACTGGAAGAAATCACCCGACTGCACAAAAACTTTCCCCGTCAGATTTCCCTTTTCCGGGTATGCGACGGAACTAAAACACTGGGCGGCTGCGTAGTATATGAAACCGACGAAGTGGCCCACGTGCAATACATCGCCGCTTCCACACAAGGAAAGAAATGTGGAGCACTCGACCTGCTCTTCCACCAACTGATATATAGCCGCTACGGACAAAAGCGTTACTTCGACTTCGGTATTTCCACCGAACAAGGCGGACAAATCTTGAATGAAGGATTACTTTTCCAGAAGGAAGGTTTCGGTGCAAGAGCAATCATGTATGACGTTTACGAATTGAAATTATGATAAAGTATTTAGACCTGCAAAAGATCAATGCTTCCTTTGAGCCTGAACTGTCGGATGCCTTACTACGTGTTTGCCATTCGGGATGGTACCTGTATGGAGAGGCGACGGCCCGTTTTGAACAAGAATTCGCAGCCTACTGCGATACAGTTCATTGTGTAAGTACGGGAAATGGTCTGGATGCTCTTACATTAATATTTCTTGCTTACCGTGAATTGGGAGTCATGGATGCTGGAGATGAAATAATCGTCCCTGCCAATACATACATCGCAACCGTACTCTCTATCCTCCGTGCCGGACTGAAACCGGTGCTTTGTGAACCTGCCTTTGAAACATGTAACATGGACATCACCTATGCAGAATCGCTGATTACCCCTCGTACACGTGCCATATTACCGGTTCATCTATATGGACGTTTAGCCGATATGCAAGGAATATACGATCTGGCTACCCGCTACGGACTAAAAATCATAGAAGATGCCGCACAGGCACATGGTGCCATCTGGAACAAAGGCTTACCAGGAAAAGGAAGCCCAGCTTTGCGAGCCGGTAATTTAAGTGATGCCGCAGCCTTCAGCTTCTATCCGGCCAAAAACCTGGGTGCCTTGGGAGACGGTGGTGCCATAACCACCCATGATGCCGAACTTGCCACCACCGCACGTTCCATTGCCAATTACGGTTCTACAGAAAAATATGTTCATCTGTACCAAGGCATAAACAGCCGATTGGACGAATTACAGGCGGCGGTTCTTTCCATAAAGTTATCCCGCTTAGATAAAGATAATGCCCGAAGGAGGGAGATAGCACAATCCTATAAAGAAAATATTGACTGGCAACGCTTGGGATTACAAAGTACTGTCCATACGGATCATATTAATGAAGCCAATGTCTTCCACATCTTTCCCGTCTTTTCTCCCCGCCGGAATGAATTGCAACGTTATCTGACCCAATGCGGTATTTCTACTCAGATTCATTATCCCATTCCACCTCATCGCCAGGAAGCGTTGAAAAAGGAATATGGAATGCAACAACTCCCCATTACAGAACGTATCCATAATGAGGAGTTAAGTCTCCCCATCTCTCCATTACTCACGAATGAAGAGACAGAGCATATAATAAACCGCATCAACGCCTTTATTTAGAAAGTCAGCACCTTATAATATGAAGACTTCGGTAACAGGTTCTCATCAAACAGAAGCGGATAATTACGCTGACGATTCCCCCAACGACGATCCAACCATGAATCGCCATCATACACATTCCAGAAAGTTACGTTACTAATCACATGCTTATAATCACGCATCACCCGGAACAACATATCATACTGGGCCACTTGTGCCGCATCCGCCTCAGGAGTCAGTTCCAACTTCTTACCCTCCTGATTTACACTGAGCTGTCCGCCTTGTTCCCGAGTGTTGATACGAACATCCAATTCAGTAATATGAATATTATCAACCACTTGTGAATAAAGTTCGAGAGCCTTTCTGAACTCATCTTCCGTAGGAGAAAGAACATTGTAGTGTCCTTGCATTCCGATACCGGAAATGGGTATTCCTTCGGCCTTCATACTCTTAACCATATTATAGATACGATCGCGCTTGGCAGGATTCGTTTCATTGTAATCATTATAGAAAAGCAATGCTTTAGGGTCCGCTTCATGAGCATACTCAAAAGCCTTTTTAATAAACTCATCACCTGCAATCTTGTAATAGAGAGACTGACGGTAAGGAATCTCCGCTTTCGCATCATCTGTCATTGCTTCGTTCACCACATCCCATGCATAAACAACATCTTTATAACGATTGACGATAGTGTGAATATGAGTTCTCATTCTCTCAAACAACACTTCCTTTGAAACTAAATCACCTTTTTCATCATGGAACATCCAATCTCCGGTCTGAGCATGCCAAACCAGGCAATGTCCCCGAAGTCCAATCTTATGGGCACGTGCGAAGTTAGCAATCTTATCGGCATTTTCCCAGTTCCATTTTCCCTCTGCAGGCTGTGTGGGTTGAGGTTTCATATCATTCTCCGCAGTGATACTGTTGAAGTTAGAAGTAATCAATGCTATCTGTTGAGATGAATTAAAATTCGCCATATTCACCGCACATCCTATAGTGAAATAATCAGCATAGGCATCCTTTAGATTATTCACTCGAATATCATTGGCAGAAGTAGCATGCAAACCTATCAGACAACCAGTAAAGCCACCGGCAACATTGGTTGAAAGAATATCACCGGACACGGTGTTACCCAGCAGCACGAAATTATTCCCATCCAGCGAATAACTAAAGTCATAATTATCTCCTACACCTTTCACCTGCAACCGGATTGGATTCTTCATATCCACCTTTGCACTTGCAAGAAGGCGGGTATTGCCTTTTTCTGTCTTCGCCAGCACCATATGGAAATCTTTATCTTGCTTCATCAGACCGAAAACATAATTAAAATTTTCACTCTGCACACAAGTGATACCTGCTAAGTCTTTCTCCGTTTTCGGAGTATAGTTCAAAGTAGTAGTAAATGAGAAGTTATTATGCTGCTGTCTATAGAAAAGCGTCGAAGTTGGTTTCACTTCTTTTATGTTTACCGGGAACGGGGTGACTTGTAATCCTCCGTCCTTCAGAATTGAAATAAATTCTTCACGAGGACCTCTCAAACCAATCCAGCGGTAATCCAGTTGCGGAGATGTGAAGTTTTCGGTAAACGTAAAATTACCGTTAGGGAAATAGCCGTCTTTTCCGGTTTTATTTTCAACACCTGCAGGAGTCTTCAGCTTTGGCTCCATCGGGATAAGTCCGTTTTCAAAGACGGGGAATTCACCCGACCAGTCTACCGGCAGGATAAATGTCTCCCGACCGATATTCACTCTGCCCTTTTCATTGGGGCGGATAGCCAGAAATACACCGTAGTACTTGCCATCAGGTCCCTCTACCAAATCGGCATGTCCTGCCCAATCTACCATATTCTTCCGGTTATGATCCAAATATCTCTGGCTCAGGATAGGATTGCTCGGAGCCGGGATAAAGGGGCCTTTCGGGTTATCACTCACAAAGATAACTTCACTATGCCAGCCCCCCGTACCACCTTCGGCACACATCAGATAGTAGCGTCCGTCTTTCTTATAGATATGGGGAGCCTCAATCCAGATAGGCTTTTTGGATAAATCCACGCCCCCGTTTACAATAACCTGATCCGTACCGGGAATCACCTGATCGTTTTCCACATCATACTCCCAGATTTTAATCACACGGTGTCCGTTATAGAGTTCTTCGCCACGCTTCGGTCCATCGTTATGAACCACATACGCCTTGCCGTTATCATCAAAAAAGATAGATGGGTCGATACCGTCAAAATTCAACTTAATAGGATCACTCCATCCTTTGAAAGGATCTTTCGACTTTACAATGATATTCCCGAATCCCCCTGCAAACTGAGTGGTAATCATATAGAAAGTATCATTATTGGGGTTATACTTGATGGCCGGAGCATATACACCGGCACTGATACCCGTATCATGTACTTTCAACTGTGAAGTACGGTCCAGCACATGGCCGATCTGCGTCCAGTTCACCAAATCTTTTGAGTGGAAAATAGGCACACCGGGAAACATGGCAAACGATGAACACACCAGAAAATAGTCATCCCCTTTGCGAGTTATGGACGGATCGGGATAGCAACCCTGCAAAATAGGGTTATAAAACTCACCGGGCGACAGAGGATTCTCACTGTACACCCGATCATTGCCCTGATAGACCACCTGCGAGAATACCGGAGCACCCTTTACCTTTTTACCTTTAGCTCCCTGGCTAAATCCTGTTACTGAAAACATTACCATACAAACTGACAACAAAATGATACGCTTACCCACGGAAAGCGTTGATTTCACCTTTCTCATTTCTATATAAAATATCTATTTATAATTACGAATCACTTTATTTCTTATCGCTGATACGGAAATAGTCAAAGTCTACATACCCCCCGGAAGTCTTGGTAGCATAATTGAATAGTCCGAAACGGTACCCCATAAAATGTGGGAGGGTATAGGCCATTTTAAGCTGACTACCTATTTTAATCCACTTCTTGCCATCCAGGCTATAGTAGAAGTCTGCCATATCTTTCCTATCCGTGAAGTTACATTCGGCTTTCAAGAATACTGTATCCTGGTTCAGTGGCAGACTTTCCACCTCTTCCGGCTTATCAGTCTGCGCACTTACCATTACAATCTTCTTTACCCCGTTTTCATACATTACACCTACGAATCCATATTTTTTCTGAAGAAGTGCAAGACCTGCAAAATCTCCCTCTTTCATATTAGATACATCCATAGAAGTGGTTCCCGAACATACCGGACCAACCGTTCGCTGTGTCAATGTATTTCGTGCAGACAAGAAATCAGCATCCACCCGTCCGGTTTTAAGGCGCAGATACCCCTTTCGTTCACCAACCGACCAAAGAGAATTATCCGGGTTGTGATTCCACTGCCAAACCAGCGGCAAAGCTGCATCTTTTTTCTTGCGTATAAACTCATCCGAAGCTACAATACCCGGTATTAAGCCTTTACTTGCCGGTAGATCCAATGTTTCCGGAACTTTTCCATTTATTCCAAGAACGGGCCAGCCATCTTCCCATTTTACCGGAACAAGGTAAGGAATACGGCCTACCGCGCCATTATCACGGAAAAGATAAGCAAACCATCTGCCATCAGGCGTATCTATCAAGCCTCCTTGAGCCACACCTTTATCCTGCAAAGCTACTCTACCCTCCCAAGGGCCATTCATATTATCAGCGCGGTGAATAACCACTGTACGCATTCCTCCCCTCGGCCAGGTTATATTAAATAAATAATACTTCCCATTCACCTTAAATAACTGTGAACCCTCAGCGGGCAAACCGACATTATCCCCTGACGGAGCACTGGCATTCTCAATAAAGATACGTTCAGTGCCTTCTTTGATGCCGGATAAATCGGGCTTCAACTCCGCTATATGCAGTTTACCACCTCCCCAGATGATATAAATTCGACCATCATCATCAAAGAAAACCGTATGATCATGATAAGAGGGAGTAAACGTGACTGTTTTCCAAGGACCTTTTTCTATATCTTCCGTAGCATATATATAGGTCTTCCCGGTAGTGCTGGAGAATGTCGATACATAATACATATTATTATGATAGCGAATACAGCTTGCCCATGTTCCGCTTCCATACGCATTTTTTCCATTATTCAGGTTCAGCGCATCCACATCTGCCAGAATATCATAGCAATAATTCACCAATTCCCAGTTTACAAGATCTTTCGATTTCATAATGGGGACTCCCGGAGCCATGTGCATGGTCGTACTACTCATATAATAGGTATCTCCTACCCGAATCATCGACATATCGGGTACATCGGCATACATCACCGGATTTCCGGCTGAGCTTCCCTGGCTCAGAGCTGTGCAACTATACAGGATGGTTACCAGCAAGAAAAGATAAAAACGTCTTTGCATACTATTTCTTTTTTGATATTTCTTTGCTTGTTTCTTTCGCAGGGAAATCTCCCTGCAGCAAATATACAACATAGACATCAAAAGGCACCTACAATCATTTTACACAAACTTTCGCTGATATTACATCTTTCTGCAATAACATTTCATTTTCTTTCACTCATGTTACATCCGAAAGATACAGAAGGTATTCAAGGGCAAATACAGGCTTAAAAAGAAGAAAAAGGTAGGAGGTAATTGTTGCACCATCTGAAACAAACAGTTCCATGCCGTGAAACAAATGATGAGTTATAAAGGGCATTAATGCCGTTCCCAGAAATCGAGGTATTGCCGGGCTACTTTGATATGATCATGATGTTTGGCTACGTATGCTACACTTTGCGCCGACAGTTCCGGAATACGTTCTTTATGAAGAACAATCTCTTCCAGTTTCTTGTAAATATCCTGTTCATCAGGCAAGACATTGATAATGGGGCGAAGCTCCGTTTCATTTAAGATTTCATAGTTTTCGGGTTCACCGCCTCCCACAACAGTTACTCCTTTTGCCATGGCAAGCAGTGAGTTCATAGAAGGAGTATATGAATACAACTGGTCTAACTGGACATCCGCATCATCCATCAATTGCTGATAACGGGCATAAGGCACATCATGCACTTCGGTAATCCGGCAAAGGTCGGGATGCTTGCGTTGCACTTCTTGCAACACAGGCAGCATGACATCAGTACCTTTCACAGTATCTTTAAAGTTCTGGATACCAATAAAAAAGTTCAGTATCTCCGGCACAGTGCGAATACGCGAAACGATTTTATGCAGATTGATCGGTAAAGGTACAAATGCTGTCTTCTCCGGGAAAAGAAGCTGATAAGCAACATAATACTCCCACAGGCAAGCCATTATACCATTGCAACTTTCGGCAATGGTGCGGGTAGCATGAGCAGCTCCCCCATAATACCAATCCTGAAGAGTCATTTTATTAAAATCGGTATCACGATAGCAGTTACCGGTTTTAAAATCAGAGTAGCGATAAGTATCAGTCTCCATACAGGCGCGGATATAATAATAATCAGTTCCAAAAGCACCTAAAAAGACTTTGCCATTAAATCTGCGCAGATAGTGGTAAGCAGGCAAAGTACGCTCACTACGCAAATGCAAGAAATAGGGGCTAATCAGTTGAACGACATCATAATTACGAAAACTTGGCAAATGGCGCAAAATACGTAAAAGACAAGAAATCCCATCATATAAACTATTCGTAGGACGATCCAAAGCTATATCACGCGGATAATTTTTCCAGCCGCAGCCATCGGAAGCAACACAAACTTCATGTCCTAATGCCCGAAGCCCATCAGCAAGGCTACAATGTAATCCACTATATTCTCCAAGTAACAATATTCTCATATAAACAAACGGATATAAGCATTGACAACAGGATATACCAAACCATACTTCCAGGAATACCACTCATCAGACAAAGGTAACAACCCTTCCGCTTTTAAAATACTCATCCAGTGATTTATCTCTCCGACACTACATTTATTGCGCCACATCTGACGGATATAATCAATCATAAGGAAATTCAGGCGCCGACGTAAGGCTTTTACCTGCATGGGAATAATCTTCCCATCACTTTCAAGGGAACATAATAAGTTTCTTACCCTGTATAGCATACCCCGGAAATCATTCAATCTCTTTAAACGTATTTGCAAAGCTCTTTCGTGAATAATAGAAGAGGAACTTCTAAAATAGGCATAAACCGGATAATCAGTAATGAGAGTAGTCGATGCCAAGCAATATGCTTTTGCCACAAAATCTTCATCTTCATGGAAACACGACTCGGCAAATGCCAATCCATGAATATTTAGAAAGCTACGACTAAAGAAATGCCTCCATGCAGTACCCATAAAGTTATTCTTACTCATATATTCGGCTCCTGACTCATAAACCTCCCATTTATAGTTAAAAGATTGAGGTATAACGCCAGGCCGGTTAACCTCACACATCTGAAAAGAACAAACATCTGGCGTATATTTCAAGAGATAAGGAAAGCAATAGGATAGATTTGGGAAAAGATAATCATCTGCATCTACAAACATCAGATAGGTACCCGTTGCCTGACGGATACCCTGATTACGTGCCCCACCTAATCCTTTTCCATTGTCATCCACCACAATTATCTCATAGCTTCCCTCTTCCATCCCTTGCCGGCGGATAGAATCAAGACAACGTTGCAGCAGCACCGGGTCTGCCGTACCGTAAAAGGGAATAATTATGCTGATAAAAGGACTCATGCAGCAAATATACAGAAAATCCTCCCCCAGCCCTACAGCCGGAGAAGGATTTTCAAGAAAAAGACACTAAAAAAGTTATTCAATCGGTATTCCTTTATAGAAGTCCAATATCTTTGTACGGAACAGATATTCATATTTAGCCTGCAATTCATCAGATTGGGCTTTCATCAGATTCTGTTTCGCTTCGTTATACTCTACAGCGGTTGCTTTACCATTGTCATACTTTTCACTCATCAGTTTGAAAGACTCTGCACTGGCATTGGTAGCTGTACTACTACTGGTATATTTGCTCTCGGAAGCCAATGCATTGTACCATGCCTGCTGTATTTCCTTATAGAGCGTCTTCTTTACATCGTCCAACTGCAAAGAATAATTCTCCTGCTGTAAGCGGGCAGTACGTACACGATTGCGAGTGGCAAAACGGTTAAAGATGGGCACACTAAGACTGAGTCCTACGTACTTGCTAAAGTTATCCCGCATTTGCTGACTGAAATTACGATCGAGAGTAGAATAATAATTCGTACCAAGACTACCATTCAGATTCAATTTAGGATAAAAAGCACTCTGAGCAATACGAATACTATGTTCACTACCTTCCAAACGATATTTTGCAGCCTGAACAGCAGCTTTACTTGTTAATGCCGTCTGATAAACCTCATCCGGTGGAGTAAGAGGAAGCAGGTCCAATTTTACCGCAGGAGCTGATAAAGAAAACCCTTCCGGAGTTTCCAACTCTATAAGCTGGCTAAGATCAAGTAAAGCAAGCTGGTAATTATTATCTGCCTGTACAGCTTTCATCTCATCTTGTGCCACGCGAGCCTTAGCCTCAGCAACCTCGGCAGGAGATGCTTTACCCAGTTCGGCAAGACGTGCAATACGTGCCAACTGTTCTTTACTCAATGCCACCTGACTGATGGCTACCTGATATAGCTCCTGATCGAATAGCACCTGCAAATACGCAGAAGCAATATTAATGGAAATATCCTCCTTAGCCTTTTCCAAATCCGCAATAGCGGCTTTCAGATTCAATTTAGACAAAGCATACTGATTGGGAATTTCCAGACCGGAAAATAAGGGAACACTGGCAGACACAGACATATTGGTGCTGTTACTACTTGTATTGACATAAACCGTAGAATAATCACCAGTGGCTTCATTCTTTACAGCCGTTTGCGTACGTCCCCAGTTCCAGCTTTGCCCGGCACTACCATTCAGATTCGGTAGGCGTGCCCATTTAGCCGTGTTCACACTCACGGCACTTTGTTCCGCAGCATTGGCAGTCCGGCGGATGCTAATATTATGTTCTATAGCGTAGTCGATGCACTGGCGCAGCGTCCAGCCCTCCTGAGCCTGTACTGAGACGGCAAAGACGGCCATGCATCCCATTATTAAGTTCTTCTTCATAATCTGTTATTATTGAATTATACAAGGTTACTCCAACGGTTTTTATTTATCCTTCTTTTCTGCACCACGTACTTTAGACTTACCGTCTACACCGTCTTTGATAACAATCTTGATACCATCGCTCATGCCAACTTTCACTTCTTTACGTTCAAACTTCTGGGTAGGCACACTATCCGTCATCACATATACGAATGTGCTGTCCCCACTGAATTCGATTGTACTCTCAGGCAAGGTAAGTGCCTGCTGTGCACGTTCCAGTACAATTTCCGCATTAGCAGAATAACCCGAACGGATCATCACCGTATCCGGTACCTGGATAGCCGCTTTTATTTCAAACTGATTGGCACCATTCTCCTCCACTCCCTTCGGAGAAATATATTCCAGTATAGCATCGAATGAAAGATTCTGCAAAGCGCCGATTGTCAGCTTCACCGGCATTCCTTCATGCACACGTCCTACTTCCGTTTCGTCAATCTTACCTCTAAAGATGAGATCGTTCATGTTAGCAACCGTAGCGATTGTAGTACCATCATTGAATGTATTACTCATAATTACCGAGTTACCGGCCTTTACTGGTACATCCAGAATCAAGCCGTCGATTGTAGAACGGATCAGCGTACTTGAAAAAGAAGCACTGTTCTTTGTAATACCCTCCTTCACAATTTCCAGATTATCCTTAGCTGTTTGCAACTCCTCACGTGCCTGTTTCACACTAACCTCAGCTTTTTCATAGTCCTCACGGCTAACCAGCTTGTCCTCAAACAATTTCTCTACACGAGCGAAGTCAGTTTCACCCTGCTTCGCATTGAGTTCAGCCAGACGCACACGGCTCTCGGCAGAGTTCAGCGTACCCAGTTCGGGAATTACTTTCACTTTAGCAATCACTTCACCCTTACGTATCGTTTGTCCGGCTTCTTTATACAGCTCGTCAATGATACCCGATATCTGAGGCTTGATAAGGATCTCGTCTCTCGGTTCCACCTTTCCGGTTGCCACCGTTGTTTTCTCCAGATCAGCTACTGCCGGAGTAATTGTCTCATAAACCGTAATCTTCGGTTTAGACTTCTGATAAAGGAACACGAACGTGAAGATGAAAATGGCAGCTACAACTACCAACAATGCGATTTTCAGATACTTTTTCATACTATTATTATATTATTGTTTTTCTATTTTAATTTTTACCTTACTGTCTGTAGGGCTTCTCTAAAGATTCAGAGACCTCAATTATTCATCCCTGATAGCCTCGATAGGCTTGATCGCCATGGCACGATAAGCGGGAGCCAGCCCTGCTAGTACCCCCAAACCTATCAGCAACGCACATGTACCGATAGCCAGCCCGAATGAAACCTGGTAATGCGTAGTTATATGCCCCGGATCATTGGCAGCAACCTCCAATACCTGCAACACCAATACGGCAAAAGAAATACCTGCCATACCCGCAATCGTGGTCAGCACCATACTTTCCGAAAGAATCTGTTGCAGAATATCCCGTGGACGTGCTCCAATAGCGCGTCGAATACCGATTTCCGTAGTACGTTCGCGCACCGTTACCATCATAATGTTCGATACACCAATTGCTCCGGCAAATAAAGTACCCAAACCTACCATCCAGATCAAAATCCGGACACCAGTCATCAGATTATCCACCATAGAGAACATAGCCTCTGCATTCAGCATCATCACTGCCTGCTTATCATCCGGAGATATGTAATGAGCCGCCTTTACAATGCGCTCTACCTTATCCTGAATATCCGTTACCTTAATATTCGGTTTCACTGTAAAACATATCACATGTATCCGGTTACCCAGATTATATGCCTGTTTCATGGTAGTATAAGGCAAAGTCACAGCCTCCGATGCTTGTCCCTGGATATTCATATTCCCCTCGGACGAGCACATACCGATAACCTGGTAATAAATACCGTCTACCCGAATATACTTTCCACATGGATCTTCTCCCGGGCGGAATAAGCTTTCATACACACGTTTACCAATCACACACACTTTACGCGCCTCCTTAATATCCACATCATTAATAAAGCGTCCGTATGCCATCTCTTGATGCTCTATATGTTCATACTCGGGATACAGTCCCTTTACACTACAATCATATTTTTTATCTCCGTGTATGGCTGTTCTTCCCCAATAAGCGATGGACGGTGTAATGACATCTATTTCATTCACCCCATGACGCAGACGCTCAATGTCCGATAGTTCCAAATCCCACCAGCGTCCTTTGCGGAAACCTTTATACGCTTCCCCCGTCTTCTGCGAAACCAGAAAAGCAGAATTCGTGGCAAAGCCCTCGAACTGGGAACTCATAGCCTGCTGCATCCCCTGGCCACCACCAATGAGTGCCACCAGCATAAAAATGCCCCAGAATACACCAAAAGCCGTCAGTAAGCTCCGCGTTTTGTTTCTTGTAATCGTGATGAGGATTTCCTCACAAGAGTCTATATCTATTCTCATAATTTCTATTTACGATTTACGTTCGACTTAATCCGCTCTCAATGCTTCTATCGGACTGATACTCACAGCCTTCTTCGCAGGGAAGAATCCTGCCAGTGTGCCTGCGATAATCAAAGTGAGCGTAGCCTGAATGGCAATCCCCAAATCTACTGTCGGGTTCGAGAACATGGTTTGCTGGAACATTCCCGCATCCATAGTCTGATTACCAAAGGCTGAGTTCATCCATTCCGTGACGGCAATGCCGGCCACCATACCTATATATCCGAACAGAGTAGTGATAGTGACACTCTCCACAATTATCAACCAAAGGATGGATAACGGCTTCGCTCCAAGTGCCTTACGGATACCGAATTCACGAGTACGCTCCTTCACTGTAATCAACATGATGTTCGAAACTCCTACAATACCGCTCAGTAAAGTAAAGATACCAATTACCCAGATAGCTGTACGCAGCATTCCCATTGCATTTTGCGTCCGCATATAATCCGTGAAGCGGTTCCATATCCAGATAGCACTGTTATCTTGAGGATCGAAACGGCGACTGGCACCAATTACCCTACGATAGTTTGCCTCAAAAATTTCATTGCTCTCTATCGTTTCCAGATTCTTAGTCGTAAAGATGATATTGTTCAGCTGTTCACCTTTATTATAAATGATCTGCAAAGTAGAGAAAGGGATATAAGCCTCACTGGCTTCACGGTCTCCCTGGTCGTTATAGATACCAACGATCTGATAAGCCACTCCACTTGCATTAACAAACTGTCCGATAGGTTCAGTATGAGTCTTACCGAATAGAATTTCAGCAGTTTTCTTATGTATAACCATCACTTTCCGGCGCTCCTTCAAGTCATTCTGGTTGATAAAACGCCCGTCTGCAGTCTTCACAGTCTCCACCTCCGTATAGTTAGGATGTACCCCCATCAAAGAGATATTAACATACTCCTGCCCAAAACTGACGTTTACATTACTCTGCCGTACAGTAGCACCGGCACTGATGACATGATCCGGAAAAAACTTTTCGGTAGCTTCCAGATCATTATTCTCCAAACGGACACGGCGTCCCTCTTTCAATCCCGCATAAGGCTTGGAAGTCCATCCCGGAAAAATGCGGATAGAGTTCAATGCGCGTTCCGAGGAAGATTGGTCGAAAGCATGGATAATACCGTTTCCGGCACCCAGCAATACGATAAGCATAAAAATGCCCCATGCCACGGCAAACCCTGTAAGGAACGTACGCAATTTGTTCCGTTTGATGGTTCCGTATATTTCTTGCCAAATATCAAACATATATTCATTTACTATTTGACAATTTACAATTTACAATTTGCCTTCCGGAATGTTGGCGAAGCTTCAATTGTACGTTGTAAATTGTACATTGTACATTCTTTTATTTCATGAATCCGTCTTTTCCGAATGGAGAAGCATCATGGTTCTGATTTTCTTCAATACTGCCGATAATACCATCCTTAATATGAATAATCTTATCCGTCTGATTGGCTACACCGCTTTCATGCGTAACCACCACAATAGTCATACCTGTCTTGTGCAAATCTTTAAGAATCTGCATAACTTCCACGGAAGTCTTACTATCAAGGGCACCGGTAGGTTCGTCAGCCAGGATAATCTGCGGCTGAGTGATAAGAGCACGGGCAATGGCGACACGCTGTTTCTGTCCGCCGGACATTTCGTTCGGCATGTGATGCGCCCAATCTTTCAACCCCAAGCGATCCAGATACTCCAGTGCCAGGGCATTGCGTTTGCGACGGCTCACTCCCTGATAGAAAAGGGGTAGCGCCACATTCTCCACTGCATTTTTAAAGGAAATCAAGTTAAAAGACTGGAAGATGAATCCAATCATACGATTCCGGTATTCAGCCGCCTTGGTCTCACTGAGATTTTTGATCAGCGTACCATTCAGATAATACTCACCGGTATCATAATTATCCAGAATACCTAATATATTCAGTAGAGTGGATTTACCGGAACCCGAAGCTCCCATAATGGAAACGAACTCCCCCCGTTTAATTTCGAGGTTGATGCCTTTGAGCACATGTAGGGGTGCCCCGTTGTTGTAGGTCTTGTTAATGTCTTTCAGCTGTATCACGAATCTCTCTGTTTTTAGTCTGTTTCTTATTAATTTTCACTATTAGACGCAGCTATGTTACGAAAAGTTGCAAATGAGGTGAAGTTTTTTTCAAAAAGATTTTGAAGTATCATTTTTCTTTGTGTAATTTGTAACCATAAAACTAATTAACTAACCCTTTAAACAAAACATTAATATCATGAATTCAAGCATGGAAAAGCCCTACGTAGTAGGTATTGACATAGGCGGAACAAACACCGTCTTTGGTATTGTAGATGCACGTGGAACTATTATTGCAAGCGGCTCTATCAAAACCGGCGCTCACGAACAAGTAGATAATTATGTAGACGAAGTCTGCAAAAATCTGTTACCTTTGATTATCGCCAACGGTGGCGTAGACAAAATTAAAGGTATCGGTATTGGTGCTCCCAACGGTAACTACTACAGCGGTACTATTGAATTTGCCCCTAACTTGCCCTGGAAAGGTGTAATTCCTTTGGCAGCCATGTTTGAGGAACGTCTGGGTATCCCGACTGCATTGACGAACGACGCCAACGCCGCAGCTATCGGTGAAATGACTTATGGTGCTGCACGTGGTATGAAAGATTTCATCATGATCACTCTGGGTACAGGTGTAGGTAGCGGTATCGTTATCAACGGTCAGATGGTTTATGGTCACGATGGTTTTGCCGGAGAATTAGGTCACGTCATCATACGTCGCGAGAACGGTCGTCTCTGCGGATGCGGACGTCATGGCTGCTTGGAAACTTACTGTTCGGCTACCGGTGTAGCTCGTACAGCCCGTGAATTCCTAACTGCACGTACCGAACCAAGTTTGCTTCGTTCTATTCCTGCTGAAAACATCACGTCTAAAGATGTGTACGATGCAGCCGTTCAAGGTGACAAACTTGCACAAGATATCTTCAACTTTACAGGTACTATTCTGGGTGAAGCTATAGCAGATGCTATCGCATTCTCCAGCCCCGAAGCTATCATCCTGTTTGGTGGATTGGCTAAATCCGGAGATTATATCTTCAAGCCTATCCAGAAAGCTATCGATGACAATGTGCTGAATATCTATAAAGGTAAAGCCAAGTTGTTGATGTCTGAATTGAAAGACTCTGATGCTGCTGTATTAGGTGCCAGTGCATTGGGCTGGGAACTAAGAGACTTGAAGTAAAAATAGTCCATCATAATTTTAAGTAGAATCCTCCTTTTGCCGGTAAAACGGGAAAGGAGGATTTTTTTATCTCACAAAACTCCAAAAGTTTTCAGGCGTAATTATCTCATAAACAGAGTTTAGATAACTTTCCATAAAAACCTTAAGCTGCTTACTTTTAGCCTTAGCGTTCCATTTAAACTCCAATGCACCCGCATCCGTCCTCAGTTCTAACGGAGCAAAATTGGAAATCACTGCATTTCTGATTCCATTATCATAAAAATAAATTTTCTTTCCTTTTTTTATTTCATTCCTCAGATTTCGACTAAAGGAATCCAGTCTGAATACAACAAAGCATTTTTCCAGAAGACATATATAGTTTTCAACGGTTTCTTTATCTATTCCCAACAGATTACTTAGTTCATTATAAGACACTTCACTTCCTAACTGTAAAGCTAAAGCTCTAACAAGTTTTTGAATAACATCAGGCTTTTTCAAGCCCTTATAAGAAAACAAATCTTTATACAGATAATTGTTATCTTTTGGCATCCCCCGGCTCCGTTATCACTTCCGGATATAAGCCATAAATCAATCTATTCTCTAACAATCGTTTTTCCTCCCGTTCAGAAGTATCAGCAGCCAGCTCAGCCAAAGAAAAAGGATAAAGATTATATTCTATCAAACGCCCAGTAGCCGATTCATTGATTTCATTTGCCATATCAAACGAAGAAGAGCCAGTGACAACAAAAGGGTTGTTTTACCAGCCTGTCTTGCTCCCAATAATACAATTACTTTCTTGCGTTTGAAATCAGCAAGAATTGATTTCTGGATTTCCCGTTCAAGCATAACCACTTTTTTCTACAAAGATATAATTTTTCGATTACAACCGAAAAAATAGTACTTGCAAAACTTCAGACAGTAATTATATCAGTATTGCTGTACATACCGGTCCAAATTATCCTTACCCGACAAACCTATTTTATTCTTAATACGCTGCTTCGTCTTTAATACCGACTTAGGAGTAATAACTGCAATCGCTTTATTGCACAGCCGGGCGCGAATCAGATAACATAGTTTCAAATCCTGCGCACTTAAACCAAACGAATTCAATACAAACCTTTTACTACTGCATATCACCATACCTAAACTATACCCGAGATACACTTGCTCCGTAGTATCTCCCCTCACAGGTACCTCTGAGTGGAGAAACTACGGCCTTGGTACGGAACAAGTGCATCCCAAGTATAGTACGGATAGCCATCTCACACCATTCTAATTTCAACCTCTCAACTCCCTGCCGACAAGGAGTTAACTCCCTGTCGGCAAGAAGTCAACTCCTTGCTGACAGGAAGTTAACTTCTTGTAAGGCACAGAATGTCAGCTACCATCTATTGCAATAAAAAAGGGAAACCAACGAATCGGCTTCCCTTTTTTATCTCGAAATTAGAGTATAACAGATTAGCTATTAACTCTTTTTTCTTTAATTCTTGCTTTCTTACCGGTAAGAGCACGCAGATAGTACAATTTAGCGCGACGAACTTTACCCACCTTGTTCACCTCGATGCTATCGATAGCCGGTGATTCGATTGGGAAAATACGTTCTACGCCTATGGTACCGGACATCTTGCGTACAGTGAAACGCTTCTTGTCTCCGTGACCGGCAATCTTGATAACAACACCACGGTACAACTGTACACGTTCTTTGTTACCTTCGACAATACGATATGCTACTGTAACAGTGTCACCTGCTTTGAAGCTCGGGTGTTGTTTACCGGTAGCAAATGCTTCTTCTGCAATTTTAATTAAATCCATTGTTATTGTTCTTAAATTGTTTGATCGTTACAACGCAACATACCAGGCTTCTCTCTGGGTCCTGACAGCGATTGCGCGAAAGCGGTGCAAAGGAACGAATTATTCGGCAGATACACAAATAATTCGCTCATTTTTTACTTAGCGGCGATCACCCGAAGAACGGCGGGAAGTGTTACTGGAAGAACTGTTCTCTTTACGTTCCGTACCCGGCTTGGTAGTGGTGCTACGGCGAGTAGTGTTCGTTTTGCTTTTCGTTTCACTGCTGCGATTGCTGCGGGAATTATTACTGTTACTGCGGGAACCGCTATTGTTGCGCGTGCTGTTATCTGTTCTGCGCGTAGTGCTACTATTGCTGCGTGAGCTATTATTAGTATTGGTAGTAGCATTACTGTTCGTACTTTCACGACGGGTAGTACCGGTAGTGGCAGAGCGGTTATTATTGGAACTGCTACGACGGGTAGTGTATACATCGTCTCTTGCCGGTGCACGATTGGAACCCGGACGTACAGTTACAGAACCGAAATCCGAACGGCGGTGCGTAGTATAGGATTTAGTATCACGGATGCGGTACGAACCGTTATAGAACGGATGTTTGTAACGTCCACGATAATAGCTTGTATTATTATAATGTGTACGATAGTGCCCACCTGCGTAGGTACGATAATGATATGGTCGAGGGAAATAGAAATGATTGTGATTGGTATACGTGATGTAAACACGGAAGTACCAACGGTTTCCACTGGTATAGATGGGGCGGTAGAAATACTCTGCCTGCATAAAGCGAGCATACTGCCTGCTGCTAAGCACCCAGCGGAGATCGTCATTTCGTACATCCAGATAATCATAATAACGATTGAGCGCCCACTCATTGCCATACAATACATCATCCATCAGATAGCGTATGCCGGAAATGAAATCATAATTGATTTCATACACATCATTGTATTGCTCGGTGTTCAGATTCAACTCATAAGCCATTTTATCGGTGAGGAAACGGGTTTCCTTACGTACTTTGCTATTACTCATAGCGTCCGTGCCTGCACTGCAAACAGCAGTACTCAAAGTGGCAAGCAGGATAAATAATATTCGTTTCATGGTAGCGTTTTTTACTTAGTTCATGAATATCTATTCTTTGTTGAAAACAAAAATAGGGGAAGATTATCCCCTATCCGCTTGTTTCTCTCTATTCTTATATAGGGATTTCCCTAATCAGTTTAGGACTTCGGGGAAGTTACCAACACAATACCATCTCCCGGCAAGAGGATGAGATGCTTTTTATAAAGATCGCCCACTCCTTTCTTAAAGGTCTTCTTACTCACCCCAAAGGTAGAGTAGATTTCATCTGCCGGACTTTTATCATTCAATGCAATCCGTCCGCCATTATCCTTGATGTATTGCAACAGGGTTTTCGAAAAATCGTCTACCTTCTCGAAACCGGGTTTCTGGAGTATCAGGTCTATCTTGCCATCTTCGCGTATCTGCTTGATAAAAGCTTTCACCCGGTCGCCCGTGTGCAGGGACTGGAATATTTCACTATCATAGAGCAAACCGCTGTACTTATTTTCAATGATTGCCTTGAAACCTAAATCCGTCTTTTGCCAGATCAGTATATCTACTTCATCCCCCGCCTGATAAGGGGCAGCCTCCTTGGAAAGATAGCGGTCCACTTTGGCAGAAGCTACGATGCGGTAACTTTCATCATCCAGATGAGCATGAATGACATACTTCTTCCCAACCTGCATCTTCATCTTTTGTTCACGGAAAGGAACGAAAAGGTCTTTCATCAATCCCCAATTCAGGAATGCCCCGTACTCATTTACCCATGCCACTTCCAGACAGGCAAATTCGCCCACCTGCACCAGCGAGGTCAGCGTGGTGGCAACAAGGCGTTCCTCGTTATCCAAGTATATAAATACATTCAGTAAGTCTCCCGGCTGGCAACCTTCGGGCACATAGCGCAAGGGAAGCAGGATTTCTCCGTCTTCACCACCATCCAGATACATGCCAAACTCTACTTCTTTGACTACCTCCAAGACATTGTATTTTCCTAATTCGATGCTCATAATTTCTTTTCCTTTGGGGCAAAGGTAATGCAAACCGAAAGCAGTACAAAATAAGCTTGCTTATTTTTAACGCTAAGATACAGCTAATCTTCGCTTTTGAACAAAGATTAGATATAAGGAATAACTTTTTAATCTAAACCATAACTTTTTTCTATGAACAATTCTCCTGGAAAACAGTTATTTTTGTACCGCGAAATCAGAAATGAGAGAAATAATATTCACCTTTAAATACATAAAAGTTATGGAATTTCTAACAAACGAAAAACTTACGATTGTAGGAGCTGCCGGCATGATCGGCTCTAACATGGCACAGACTGCCATTATGATGCACTTGACACCAAACATTTGTCTGTATGATCCTTACGGCCCGGGCTTGGAAGGTGTAGCGGAAGAAATGTTCCACTGCGGTTTCGAAGGACTGAACCTCACTTACACTTCCGATATCAAAGAAGCACTGACAGATGCCAAATACATCGTATCTTCGGGTGGTGCTGCCCGCAAAGCCGGCATGACACGTGAAGACTTATTGAAAGGCAACGCCGCCATCGCCGAGGAATTCGGTAAGAATGTAAAGGCTTACTGTCCGGATGTGAAACATGTAGTGGTAATTTTCAATCCAGCTGACATCACCGGGTTGATTACCCTGTTGTACTCCGGCCTGAAACCTTCACAGGTAACTACCCTTGCCGCTCTCGATAGTACTCGCCTACGCAGCGAACTTGCCAAGCATTTCCACATTTCTCCCGATAAGGTGGAGAACTGCCGTACCTATGGTGGCCACGGAGAACAAATGGCTGTTTATGCTTCCACTGCAAAAGTAGACGGTAAACCTTTGTTGGAAATCATCGGTACTCCTGCTCTCACAGCCGAGCAATGGGCTGAAATTCAAAGCAAGGTAACCAAGGGTGGTGCCAATATTATCAATCTTCGCGGACGCTCTTCTTTCCAAAGCCCTGCGTACGTATCCATAGAGATGATTGCCGCTGCTATGGGTGGCAAACCGTTCCGCTGGCCTGCAGGTACCTATGTACACAGCCACGGTTTCGACCACATCATGATGGCTATGGAAACAGAAATCACCAAAGACGGCGTACATTACAAAGAACTGAAAGGTACTCCGGAAGAAGAAGCCAAACTGAAGGAGAGCTATGCACACCTTTGCAAGCTGCGCGACGAAGTAATCGGAATGGGTGTACTTCCTGAAATAAAGGATTGGAAAAGCATCAACCCGAATATTGATTAATATAACGTTCTAAAAATAAAAAGGTATAAATGTATGTGTGCCCAATAAGAAAAATATATTTTCCCAGTAGGAAAAAAAAATTAGGCAATAGGCTAATAATTTATTGGGAAATAAACACAAACCTAACCAGAGATTCCCTCTTGCGTCAGCAGAAGCCGAAGGCAAGGGGGATTTTTCTTTTATTTTTTCAGAAATCCTTTGGCTGTATTAAAAAAACTATTTATCTTTGCACCCGCAAACGAAGAAGGTGCCATAGCTCAGTTGGTAGAGCAAAGGACTGAAAATCCTTGTGTCCCCGGTTCGATTCCTGGTGGCACCACTTTTCGAAAGCAAGTATCGGAATGTAGCGCAGTTGGTAGCGCACTACGTTCGGGACGTAGGGGTCGGGCGTTCGAGTCGCCTCATTCCGACACAAAAAAGGTCTGATTCTCAACAAGAGTTAGACCTTTTTTGTTATATATCGGTTCACAAAAGACAATATTTTTCCAAATCCATATCAGCATGGTTGACATTTTACTCATCACATTAGGAGGGATATGCCTTATCGTAGGCTTATTGGGCTGTATCCTGCCTGTCATTCCCGGGCCGCCTATATCTTACGTCGGCTTGTTATTGCTTCACATTACGGATAGATCGCAATTTTCTACCACCCAGTTACTCGTGTGGTTGTTGCTGGTTGTGGTGGTGCAAGTGCTGGATTACTTCACTCCTGTTATAGGAAGTAAATTTAGCGGTGGAACCAAATGGGGAAGTTGGGGATGCCTGATAGGTTCTATTGTCGGAATCGTGTTTTTCAGCCCGTGGGGAATTGTTTTAGGAGCTTTCGGAGGGGCTTTTATCGGAGAACTTTTAGGAGAAAGAAGTGCCCGGGACGCCTTCAAATCGGGCATCGGGGCACTGATAGGTTTCTTGGTAGGAACAGTATTCAAAGTAGTGATATGCGGGTATTTCGTATGGTGCTTTGCCAAGGGATTACTTACCGTTGCAGCGTAATGCTCATCAATCCGATTACCACATCATTAGAAAGAGTTTCGAGAACAAGGTGAGAAAGCTTCTTACCGGGGTTCAAAGGCATTTCGAGCAACACAGCCGCTCCACCATCCAATTCACGGGAAGCACCGGGAAATCCCAACTCCTCACCGAAATTATTACTGATTTCGCCTGTTTTAAGTCGCAGGCGGTAGAGTGCCGGCGTATGGCGATTGAATGCTAAACCATCTTCAAAGAAGATGTGTTCGATAGGAGGCCAGTTATCCGGATTGCGCAAGAACATAACATCACGGGTACCGTCTTTATAATAGATACGGATAACTCCATTATCGATATGACACTGCATATGATTCGTACTGCCCGCCATAAGCAAATAAGCACGGGAAGCTTTTCCTTTGAGAGGAATTTCTAGGCTATCCGGATAATTGTCCCAAAGAGAAGTAAAAGCCACATTATGACCTTCAGCAGGAGTACGGAAAGGTATGCCCAACTCAGTATTCAATATACCATTCTGAACAGAAGAACGAAGCCCGGCATCATTAATATCCACTGTATGTAAAGGATGACACCACTCCCCGATACCCTGTTTGGGTATTTGCAAAGTAGTATAAGGAGAACGGGGAGAAAGATATTCGTTACGGAAAATATCCGTCACAGATGAGTTGAAACGGGTATCCATCACTACCGGCTCACATTTTGCAAAATGAACTTGGGTGAAAGTACTGGGTTCTATCAAACTTTGATTAGCTTCAGAATGAGGTCTGCCAACAGGATACCACCATTTCATTTCATCCTGTTGCATAGGAACAAAGCAGACAGGAGCCTCAGCATATATAACGTTGGCAGGAACTGATGCAGGAGAAGAAAACTCTTCACCACCCCATTCAATACGTACATCTGTCTCTTCACCGGAAGAGGCAGGTACCACGACAGACAGCATTGGACGAGTAATAGATTTCTCAACCAATGTCCACGTGGCAGGTTTCCCATTGATTGTGAGTTTTGCCACCTTAGAACGTTGTGCCGGAAACTGAAGTTCCAGGGTACGGACAGCAGGCAAACGATGAGTTACGACATAAGAGGTAACTCCTTCCTTATCTCCCCGCTGAAAATCGAAATCAATATCCGGTGTATGCAGAGAGGCAGACGGCCATGCGGACGGCAAACCGGGTTTCACTAACAAACGTTCGTTCATTGCATCCGGCAGAATACCATAAAGACCTTGTATCAACACGCGGGAAGCAACACCGATAGGATCACCGAAATCGCGGTAACACTCTCCACGGGCAGCATCATAGAAGCTGATCTGCCCAAAGTTGGCAGGGCTTTCACCTAAATACATACCATCCAGAATGGAACTTTTCAACAATTTGAAACCGGCATCGGTACGACCTGCCTGGAAATAAGCAAGGGCGGTATGCATCACTTCGGCAAAAGCTACATTATTAATACTCCAGGAATAAGGTAGCCAATTGGTAGTGGAAATGGTAGCATATCCTTCATCTTTCAGACCTTCGCCACGAACAGGAATATGAGGAATTTCACGGTCTACATAACTGGTGGCAAGGTATGCCTGGAAAGGATCGGCAATATCGCTGTCGAGCGCATGATAGATGGTCCACACACCGGGAGCGGTATGCAGGCGTTTATGTCCCATGAAGTCCTGGAACTCAGCCCAATGTCCACGTTCGGGCATCCAAAGGCGGGCATTCAGTGCTTTCAATATATTATCAGCTTCCTCGCGGTAAGGTGTGGAATCTTCCCCTATTTTTTCAGCAATCAGAGCAGCAAGGCGATTGGCACGATAGTTATAAGCAGTACTGTGAGTGACGGCACCGCTGTTGTAGTAGAGGGCATCGCTTGCCCAGATACAGGCGTAGGCATCGTAAAGACCGTCATTATCGGGATCATAGTTGAGCTTCTCCCAGGCAAGATGACGAGTAAATACAGGCCACATGCGACGGGCATATTCCAGATCACCGGTCCAGTTAAGATGCCACAGGAGTTCATCTATATAACAAAGATTCATATCATAATGATGCATCTGATCGTTACGACGCGGATTACGACAAATATATCCGTTACTGTACTGCGGTGTACCCCATTGCTTTACGGAACGAGCCAGAGCAAGGGCAGAATCCTGTGCAGGATGTGATATCGTATTGGGTACCTCAGTCACCTGACTGGCAGCATAGGCATCGAAATGCGTACGGGCACGATCGTGCCACCCCAAAGCATCGCCTGTATAAGCTGCACGCCAGCCGCTAAGGGGCATACGCCAACCAATGGCACCATGCAACCAGACTTCACCATCCCAAATACCATCGGCAGCTACGGCAAGGGCACCACCCAGGGTATTAAAAAATGGATCGGGAGTTGTAATCCGAATGCGGGAAGCCAGTTCGGCACGGGCTCGCTCTGATTTATCATAGAGAGCAACACCCTCTTCAAAGGAAGGAATCACCAAGGAATAATCGCGGACAAGAATATAGATATTCTGTGGATCAGTATCCAGAGCTATATCCATAGTCTGTAATTGTTCAGGGTGCTCCGGCGCATCGAAGCAACCCGGAGGATCAGCTCCCATATCACCGTTACGGCTCAGTTTGTCAAGACGGATTTCGCTCAGCAAAGAGCGTAAAGTAGCCCCCTGAGGCATATTGATGGGAGTAATCTTCCAGATAGCAGCATCTTCATCGGGCAAGGCAAGAGCGAAGATCTGCAGTTCTGCATTTTCACTCCAGGCAGGATGCGTCAGGCGATACGAACGGCGACCGGGAGTGTAGCGTGATTCACACCAGGCAGTAGAGTCAAGAGCTACAGAACTGCCATCACTCAGCAGAAGACGAAAACTGATATTCTTACTATTACGTTTCTCATAAACGGCAAAAACGGGACGGTCGCTCGTCTCTAAACGGAAAGCTGTGTGGCTGCCATAGAGAGCGCGGGTATAGCGGTTCTTACCGTTGACGCTTACAAAGTCTTCTCCATCCGGACGATATTGCAAGGTACGGGAGGCACCACGTTTATGATCGTTGAAAGAGGTGGACTCTATGCGATCGCCAGCACCTTGCGGTTTATTGCCAGTGGTATACTGTGCATAAGCGATAGCAGGCAACAGAGAGATAGCGGCATAAAGAAATATTCGTTTCATATAGGGTGATGGATAAGATGTGATAAAGAGTGATAGCACTTACGGCATCGGACTCAAACCTTCCCAACGCACATCCCATGTTCCGTCCTGCGGGAAGCCCGGATTCTTCACCTGACACCCATCCCAACCGGCACACATCAATGCTACGGCAGTCAGCAAACCACCATTACCGGGCAGGTAACAGCGCAGACGGCCATCCTGATAATTATGTCCATTCAACAGGTAGGTATTAGTGCGTTTATCCATCAGTAAAGCGCCTACAGCCTTTTCGGGTTCGCCCAGACGAGTGGCGTTCATTGCAGTCATCGGATAGTCCCACCCCCAGGTTTTCCCCCAATTCCAGTTGTCCCACACCCAGTGCAGGGTATTCTTCATATAGTCGTCACGAATGAGCTTGTTTATCGGAAGGATACCTACGGAACCGAGCACGGCCATGTGATCGCTGGTAAAACGAATATCTTTGTAAGTATCAACGGCATCTTCGGATGCCAGGTAGAGATGATCCTCGTTATAAGCAAGCGGAGAGAGTTTGTCTATCATTTCGTCCCATTCCAGATTGCGCTTTCCACCGGCACGCTCGCGCCACTTCTGGGCTGTCTGCATAGCAAAGTGCCAGTAAGAGAGTTCGAAAGGTGGGTTGATGGTGGTAGCTGCACGCAGTGTTTCCTGTGCAGGGATGGCACCTTTCAGGATGAAACGACCGTGGAATTCATCATAAGTTGCGAAAGCATACATAAACTCGGCAGTTTCCTGCACCAGTTTGTTGTACTTTTGAATCACTTCGTCTGAAGGATTGGAACGGTAAACAAGTTCGGCCAGATAAATGAAATGCGGTTGTTGCCAGATCAGGAAAGAACCTACATTGGAAGGCGCTTCCGTACCGCTAGGATCGGTCATCTTCATCCAGCGCACACCGGGAAACCCCTGGCGACGGGCTATTTCACGGGCAACGGGTTCTACGGTTTCATACCAACCCAACGTACGGTCCAGCAGATCAGTATGCCCCCAAAGCGGCTGCCAAGCTTGATGCCACCAAATCATTTCAAGATGGAACTTACCGAACCAAGAATTATAAGTCAGACCTGTCTCCTGCGGAGGTACACTACCGGCAGACTGGATAGCGAGAAGATACTGACTGAGTACCACACGACGTTCCAGCTCCTTTGCACGCGGATCGGTGCAATGTGAGAAATCGACAGCAGCGCCATTCGTCCAGAAGTTCGTCCAATGAGAGGCACTGGCAGCAGCAGTTTCTGCGAAAGAGGGCAATACCTGACCGTCAGCATAGACAGGAGGTTCACTTTCAAATACGGTTCCCTGAAAATTCGGTGTAAAGAGACAGGAGAATGCCAGCATATCTTCATCCGGAGTCAAGACGAAATAGTTCTTGGATTTCTCAGCCAGGTTGGCTTTGCCTTCCCAACGCAGGGTTACATAATAAGTGGTTTCATCGAGCACACGCTTCAGCACGGCACTTTGGGCATCCTGACGGACAATGGTTGTAGAATGTTTATCGTTCGCATCCCAATTGCAGGCATCATCAGCATGTGCACCCGTGGGATACGGAAAGCGCAGATTGACACCGGCATGTGCACGGCTGGTGACACTGGCGGAAATCATATCCTGATCGGGATGGCAGACTGTCTGTACATCGAAAGTGTTACCATTCAGTGTGAAGTGGCTGGTGATTTCACCTTTCCACATATTCAGTGTTTGGCGGATATCGGTGATATCAGATGCTTTCACTCCGTCACCCAGTTCCAAGCCAACGATCCCCAAGTGCAAGCGGTGCGGATTGACGCGGAACCAGTCGGAAGCTTCTTTTTGCCGTCCTTCTTCCTTGAACTGGCAGGCGTAGAGTTCTTCGTGTCCACGACCGAAGTCAAAGGCTTTCAGGACTTCTTCAGACTTGTATCCCTGCGGATTGGCAAATGAATGCCAGCCCCACTGGCTCTGTGTCCCCAAAGGCACACCCTTACTATACATAGACGGGAATGTTTGTAAGCCAGTAGCATCTACCGTGAACGCAAATTCACCATTACCCACGCTGAGCGAAGCCAACGAATCGAACGAGGCTACTTGAGGATTGTTACGAGTCACCAATGCTTCACGGTCTATCGGAGCTTGTTTCTCCGAACCACAAGCCGTCAGCACGAAAGCAGCGAAAAGGGAATAAAATACTTTTTTCATGGTATTCTTGATAACAGATAATTAGATTAATAGTATTTGGGGGAAGCTAACGGAAGTCGAACATCAGATTCAGCCGTAGTCCTTCGTCTCCTTTCTTGATGCGGATAATTCCCGGCTGGCTCTGTGGACCATGTTGGCTGATGGGCTTGAAACAACGGATACCCGGAATATCGAGTAAGAAAGAAATATCTCCCGCGGGGAAGTCGGGCATGGTATTGATGCCATCCTGGCGGCCGTGGGGTTCTTCGGGCGTGAATACCCGCAAGAAGATGCCATCACTGGCGGCATACACAGTGAAAGGAACCGTAGGACTTTGCAGGGTAGCCCAATAGAAGTTGGCATGATAGCCCTTGAATTCGGGGTACACAAGGCGGTCGGTGCTTTCACCGGTAATGGTGTTGTTATAATCTTTCTGCCAGATGCCATAATTGGCACCGGGGATACGGTTCTTCCAAACACGGTACGGGCCACGTCCCATCCAGCGCATGCCGGAGCACTCGGATTCGGGATATGAGAAGGTGAGCCCGAGGTTCAGGACTTCGGTGTCGGTAAAGGCATCGTCGAAGCCACCGCCACCGGAAGCACGGTTCAACAGCACGGCATCCATAGAGAGGAGACCAGCTGGGGTAAGACGCCAGACGATGGAATCGGCAGCACCCCGATAGCGTGCACAAAGAACAGCATCACCATTTTCCGTACGAGCGGAGAGATTAGACAGGATCATCTTCATACCCACGGCAACGGGACCATCTTTCAGAGGGATAACCCGACTGTCGGCATTCCTTATCACAGAAGTGATAGTAGCGTCACTCTTCCGGAAAGAGACGGTAACGGCAGGAGAATGCAAAGTAATCAGAGTATCGGTTTCTTCAACACGGCAATTACCCGTGACTGAAGTTTGTGAAGCGGACGAATGAGCATTTGCCTCCAGTTCACCTTGCAGATAATCTTTCGCATAATGTATCGGGAAGGTACGTGTACAGATACTTTCGCCATCCACTCCATACGCTTCAAGTTCCAGAATGTCCCCCTCAAAAAGCTTGGGAGCAGTGATTCGGGCGAACCCAGTCTCACCGGGAACCAACGAAGGAAGTTGTACCATTCCGCTATCTACTACCTGACGCCAGGCTTGGGCACCTCCATCGGCTACAGATACCGGGCTGCCCACAGTTTCACCTTGCAACGGCGATGCACAATGGAGTACGCGCCAACGCATGGAACACTTGTCTAGGTTCGTAAACAGGAATCGGTTCGACACCCGGAATTCACCACGGAACGAGGGGGTAATCATCAGAGGCTCCACATAGATAGGTGACCAGACTTCACGGACAGAATAGTAACTGCCCTCCTTTTCGCGATAGGGACCGAGGATACCATCCGGGGCATTGTAATCTTCACTATCCAGTGCTCCGCCACGGTCGGAACGGCGTACAGCTTCGTCGCTGTATGCCCACATGAAACCTCCGGCAAAGAGAGGATGGGCGGTGTAACGTGCCCAGAAATCCTCCAGTCCGGCACCATGTCCCTGGTCGTACTGGCCATGCATGAATTCGGCAGGCATGAAGACTTTATAGCCATTGGTAAAACGGGCCACTCCGGTGAGATAAGCAGGATAGTGGTGTGTATCGAGTTCGTCGAAATCCGCCCAGGGGTGGATGACATGACGTTTTTGCGGGTCGTAAGTACGGAACAGGCTATCAATTGCAGTATTCCATCCACCTTCGTTACCATTACTCCAGAGCACGATACAGGGATGATTCACGTCACGCGTCAACATTTCACGAACAAGACGAGTACCTGTAGGGGTATCATAAGCATCTTGCCAACCAGCCAACTCGTCGATGTAGAGTAAACCAAGGGAGTCGCAGGCATCCAGGAAGTGTTCATCAGGGGGATAGTGAGAACGGACGGCATTCATGTTCATCTCTTTTATAAGCTTGACATCCTGTATGCTGAGTTCTTTATTCGTAGTTCGTCCGCCATCGGGGTGGAAGGTGTGTCGATTGATGCCTTTCATAACAAGCTTGGTACCGTTCAGGTAGAGTCCGTCGCGAGGACGGAAATCAATGGTGCGGAAGCCGATGCGGGTATCCATGGAGTGAATGACGTTTCCTTCCTTACCGAGCAGAGAAACTGTAAGCCGATAGAGTACAGGAGACTCAGGAGTCCACGGAGATATACCGTCGAAATGAGCAGTCAGCAACTGAACGGAATCTTTAGTAACTTTCACGGGACGGTGTTCGGCATCCTTGGCAGATATCGGCGCCACTTCCATGGAAAGACTTTCTTCTCCGGTAGTACCTTGCAAATGTACTTCTACTTTTAGCTCTCCATCCGCACGGGCATCTACAGCCAGACGTTCGATATGCGTAGCCGGCTTTGCTTCCAGCCATACGGGGCGATATATTCCACCAAAGAGCCACCAGTCCGCCTTGCGCTCGGCAGCGTTGATGGACTTGTTGTCAGAGTGCTTCTTTACACGAACTTCAATTTGATTGTTGCTTCCGAATTTCAGCAGATCGGTGACGTCATAAGAGAAGCGATAGAAGCCTCCCTGATGTACGGGGCCTGCGGATTGGCCATTGACGAAGACTTCGGTATCAGTCATTACGCCACCAAACCAGAGGCGTACATTCTGTCCCTGCCAGTTGCGGGGAACACGGAAAGAGCGCTTATAAGTACCTTCTTCCATCGAAGGATTCTTCACTCCGGCTTTCTTATACCAACGGCCATAGGTATATTCACCGAAGCCTTGCAGTTCCCATTGTGAAGGAACTTCTATTTTACTCCAACGCCCGCTGTTGTGTCCTTCGGATACACGAAACTGCCAGGTTACGGTGTTACCCAACCCTGTGCCGGAAAGATATTGACGTTCTGTTTCCTGAGCTTGTACAACCCAAGCTGTCAGTAAGAAAAGGATGGTACCCAAAAAGTGCTTTCTACTCATAGTATTTGGCTTTATTATTCGATTTTACAAAGAAAGACATTCTCTGGCAAATAATAAATAAGCAGAATGATTTTCTGGCTGTACAAAATGACGGAGAGAGAATCTCCGCTTCTTCCCACTTAACTCTTTATATCACAAGAAGTCACTCATTCCGCCTCACTGCGAACAAAAAGCTATCAAAACAATCCTTTTCCCAACAGAACATTTTCCACAAACAGTTCAAATAGAATCCGGCTGCATAATCTATAGAATATAAATGCAGTATTTCCGTATAAAACAGACAACGAATGCAATACTTATGCAAGAAACTATAGTTCTTTCACAAAGGAACTATAGATCTAACGCAAACAATCTATAAATGAAACACGTCTGATCTATAGATGAAGAACAAACGATCCATGGATCGAACATAAACGGTCTATAGATGGGAAGCAAACTATGTGTTTTCAGTGGACAGACCATCTGTTTTTCTTTTTTCAGAGTTGTACGTATTTCTGTATTCCACTCTCAATCAACAATATGCTGATTTCCGTTCGTTTCTTTTCGTTCTCCCCCTCCGTCGGACGGAAATATCACATTCTCATTATGCATAAAAAGCAAAGTGTCAAAGTGCTTTCCGCTTTAACTTTACAATAAATCTTCCTCCTCTACATTCGTCTCACGCCCGAAAGACCTGTATTCTAATGGAGTAAATCCTGTACGTTTTTTGAAGAGAGAGAAAAAGTGTTCAGTAGATTTATAATCGAGCATAAACGAAATTTCCTTTACCGATTGGGAAGTGCCAACCAGTAACTGCTTTGCCTTACGCAACTTAAGTTCCTGGAAATACTTAGCAGGCGCATATCCCGTATAATCCTTAAAAACCTTACGAAACCAAGAATAACTGATATTCAATTTCATGGCCAACTCTTCCGGGTCAATATCCTTGAATATATTCTCATTCATAATAATTTTCGCCTGTTCAATCTTTTGATCAACATCACCCATCTCGAATATCTTATTCTTGGATATGGAAAGAATCATTCCTATCATGTGCAATACAATACCTGAAAGATATTGCTGGGATGAAATCTTATCAGCTTCAGCTATCTCCAATGCACGTGAAAAAAGGGTAACCAGTTCCTCGTTCAGACCTACTTCCAGTATTTGATTGTCTTTAGAGAGGAAGCCTCCTCTCAGCATATCATCGATGACCGGCCCCTCAAAACCGATATAATATTCATTCCAACCTGTTTGCTGATATGGATGATACGTATGCCATTGCCCAGGGAAAAGAACCATAAGTCTGCCTTTACAGACTTGTTTCTCCGGAGTAGTATCGGAAGCAAACAAACCTCGTCCTTTAGTTATATAAACCAACTGATATTCACGTAAAACACGCCCCTTCTGGGCATTGAAGAAATAGCCTGAAGGGTGATCCTTCAAGGGATAAGGAGAATTTGGCTGAATGGACTGGAAACCCACGGTATTTACCCACAGACCAAATTTCTGGTCCATATCATTCACTATCAAATATTTGAATTCAACCCCTAAATCATTATAGTTCTTAGTCATAACACGTGTTTTACATAATAGATATGTGGCAAAAATAGAAATTATTTATGAATAAAAAAATGTCCGTTCCGGCTTTATTCTAAAATATACCGGAGCGGACTAATAAAAACGAGTAATAGGGGAAAGATTATTTTTTTACAACAATTTTATCATATTGTTCTTCGGCCTTTATTTCTGTGTACTTGGGTGCATCTATCATTTCAACCAATGCACGGAGTACAGGGCCTTCACCCATAGGATCATTTTCCTGTGTAGGACGGTTATAATAATATACCAATGAAGGCATGATACCTGTTCCTACACAAATAGAAGTAACATCTCCATTATCAGAAATCTTTTTCATCATACCTTTCAATCCCTGCTCAGCTACGTAAATGAAATCAGGATGTAGCCATCCTTCTTTCACACCACGGGCAATACCAAAAACAAACATTGCTGTTCCTGTGATTTCCTCATAAGAATCTTCTTTATCCAACAACTGATGCCAAAGTCCATTCTTACCTTGATAACGGGCTACACCACTTGCTTGTTGGCGGAAATTTTCGATAACAGCTTCACGCATCGGATGATCTTTCGGCATCATACTAAGCAGATCAGCCTGTGCCATAAATACCCATCCGTTAGCACGGCTCCAGTGAGCTACTCCATGCTCCTTGTTATCCGTATGATAACAATGATAATAAATCTGTTTTTCAGGACACCAAAGATAACGGGTATAGTTTAGCACCTGATTGGCTGCATCATTAAAATACTTCTCATCACCAGTCATCTTACCCATGCGTGCCAGAAAAGAAATTGCCATAAAGGCATCATCTGCCCAAATCGTATTGACATGCGGCCATATACGGGCAATAGTTCCATCCACCAAACGAGGTTCACCGTAATTCAGGTGTTCGGCTGTTTCGTTAACATAATCCAGAAAAGATTGATTAGGATATCTCATCTGCAGTTCAATCAGACTGGCTCCCATCGGGCCATTATCATCCAGACGCTTGCCACGGAAGATCATGTGCCAACTCAATTTTCGCACGGCATTCCAACCATCTTGTTTAAAGGCCTCATCGTACTGTTTGCGAAAGAATTCGAGATTACCTTCATTGAACACAAAATTCATGTTCTTCAAAACATATTTCTCATACTTCTTGTCAGCAAGTTTATCCCCCAGTTCCATGAGAGCCATATTGGTTACACCATTCGTATAATGCCAGTTATTGTACTTGCATGCTACCTTCACATTCATGTCAAGAGGTAATTTCTTGACGGACTTATAAGTTTCACCAGTCTTCGTATTCTTAAACTCGTATGTGGTACTGGCAAGAATGCGGTCTGCAATCTTTACAGCAGCTTCTCTTGCCGTCATATTGGTCTGGGCGGCGAGAGTTGTTACTGCCAGCAGCAGAGCGAGAGAAAAGAATATTCGCTTCATATTATACTTTTAAAGAATTAGTAAAGTAGATAGTAGCCAATAAGAAATGCCTACTATCTACTTAAGAATCATTTAGGCAGATTGAATGCACGAGTCATTTCCTGCATTTGTTCCTGGCTCATACCGTCAGGTTCAAAGCCCATATTTTTGGCAGCAATATAAATCAGGGCAGACTTATTCAGTACATCCACCTGATCGAAAGCCGACATGATATCCACATCTACTGCGAATACACCATGCTTTTCCCACATAGCCACATCATAATCTTCCAATTGCTCAATAGTAGCCTCTGCCAATTGTACGGAGCTTGGCAATTCATAAGGAATGATACCCAAACCACGCGGACAGAAAGCCTTAGTTTCGGGAATCATACTCCAAAGCAAATTGGTAGCAACATCTTTTTCAAGGAATTTCTTACAATGAGTCATAGCAATCAATTCAATGGGATGAGTATGCAATGAAGCTTTATAAGGCGAACCTTTCTCAATCAGACGATTGTGTACACTGAGATGGGCAGGTAATTCAGAAGTAGGCATCACAGGATGATCCGCAATAATCACATAGCTGGCACAGTCATCCAGAATACGGATTACAGAACCATGTTCCATCGGCCAACGAGCCAAATCGCGCATACGCTTATTAGTTCCTTTGCAATAGAAATAACAGCCTTTCAGATAAGGTAGAGTAGCACCTATCTGCTTTACATCACTAATAGCAGGCAACGACTTTATCTCATCGTCTACAAATTCAGTAATATTCAGTGTGATGTTGCCGCCATTACGTTCAGCCCATCCTTTTTGCCAGAGATATCCAGCAACTTCTGCCGCTTGATTGACTGCATAGGTCAATGCCTGGCGATTTACGAGAATTGATTTCATATTAATATAATTTAGTTACCACTTTATACCTGTGCCATTGCCACTACTATAATGGAAGATATCAGAACCACCAAGCCTAAGATAAGAACGGCAATCGTAGTATTGCTGACACCTTTCCACTCTTTCAGTAAAATACCCCAAACATTACTGAACGTAACATTCAGTGACATCAGGATACTCCAAGAGAAAGCAAGAAGTATAGGGCTGTCTGTCAGGAAACTCTTACCCATTTCAAGCCCAAAGAACTGTGAATACCACAGTACACCGGCAAGAGCACAAAATAAGAGATTATTCGTCAGTACCACACCTTTTACAGAGAAATATTCCTTACCGGTTTTATTCTTGATATTCTGCCAGATGCAATAAATAGCATTCGTACAGAAGCCACCGAGAGTAACCAAGAAAATTACGGGTAAACCAGCATAAAGAGCTTCTACTCCACCTGCCAAAGCTGCTTCTTTTATAGGTGTTCCGGCATCCAGTCCAAGAGCAAAACACGCACTCATCACACCTGCCAGCAATGCCACGAGCAAACCTTTCGTCAAAGCAAAGTCCTTAACAGCTGCCCGTTTTTCTTCTTCCGTCATATTCTTAGAGCGAAGGCTACCAGCATATCCGATGATAGCAATACCAGCCAGCGTTATACAGACGCCAATAAGTAGCATCAGTCCTTCACCATGCAGCAAATCTTTTCCGGTAAACAAAGCGGGAAAGAGTGTTCCGAATCCAGCACATGTACCAAGAGCAATACTTTGTCCAAGTGCTACACCCAGATAACGCATACTCAACCCGAAAGTTAATCCACCAACGCCCCACAAGACGCCATAAATCATTGCAGGCAAAGCACCACCTGCTCCCCAGAGTTCTAACAGTGAACTTCCTGCCGGAATAGCAAGCAATGCCCCCAACAACGGAAAAACAAGCCACGCAAAGATTCCCTGTACAAGCCAGAAACTTTCCCATGACCAATTTTTCACCTTATTGATAGGCACATACGAACTACTCTGTCCGAAACTCCCGATAGCTATAATCAACAATCCTATCAGTGTATTCATGATAATAACATTTAGTGATTAGTGATAAGTGCTTAGCACAGGAAAACGCACAAAGATACAGCTTTCCCACCAAACACTCATCACTAACCATTAATCACTTAATTACGTTTCGACGTAACGTCTGCTTCGTATTTCTGTATCTCAGTAATGAATTCTTCACCTACAGGTACACCGTTCTTTAAGCAGAACATATCCCAAACTGCATTCCAAGGTAAAGATTTTCCTTCTTCGAGCAAAGCAAGACGCTCAAATAACTGATCATTTGCTTCATATTTGCGCAAAGTATCCAGTGGTTCCAACAGAGCTTGCAACACACATTTCTGTGTAGCACGGCTACCTATAACATACGCACCGATACGGTTAATAGAAGCATCAAAATAATCCAGACCGATATGTACGCGATCCAAAGCATTACAACGTACAATTTCTTTGCAGAGATCCATTGTTTCATCATTCATAATCGTCACGTGGTCAGAATCCCAACGTACCGGACGGCTCACATGCAACATGATTTCCGGAATGAATAATAATAAAGAAGACAGTTTGTCCGCAACGCTTTCAGTCGGGTGGAAGTGACCTGTATCCAGTGTAACAATCTTATTACGGCTCACACCATAACCAATATAGAAGTCATTGGAACCTACCGTATAACTTTCCAGACCGATACCAAATACTTTAGACTCTACACAGTCTTTCATATTCTTGTATTCCACTTCGAAAATGCGATCCAGAGAATCCTTCAGTAATTCACGATACAACATACGGTTCACAGTGATATCCTTGCTGCCATCATGTACCCACAGATTCATGATACAAGGATCACCCTGGCGCTTACCCATCTCTTCTGCAATAGCACGGCAACGCTTTGTATGCTCTACCCAGAAGTCACGAATACCTTTATCAGGATTAGAAAGGGAAAGATTACCACTCTTCGGATGAGAGAAAGAAGTGGAATTGAAATCCAACTTCATATTATTTTCAGCTGCCCACTGTATCCAACTTTCGAAGTGAGCCGGTTCTACCTGGTCACGGTCAACAAATTTGCCACCGAAGTCACCATAGATTTCATGAAGATTCAAGCGGTGAGTTCCAGGAATATAGCTGGCTGCTTTCAATACGTCTTGTCTCAGTTCTTCCATATTACGAGCCTTGCCAGGATAGTTTCCGGTAGCCTGAATGCCTCCGGTCAATGCACCCTGTGCTTCAAATCCGGCTACATCATCTGCCTGCCAGCAATGCAGGGAGAGGGAAATCTTTTGCAAGGTGTCCATTGCTTTCTCTACATCTACGCCGATAGCTGCGTAACGTTCTTTTGCCACTTCATAGGCTTTTTGAATCAATTCTTCTTTCATGATGGTACTAGTTTTTTAGTTATTAGTTATAATTTATTAGTTATACGTTATCACTGACAAGTAATATTAGGCTAACTGCAAGAAATGCAGATAAGCGGTATTCCAAACTTCAACGTTCTCCGGAGTAAAAGTCTTCAATGGAATAGAACGATTGATAAGTTGGCGCATGGAAACAATGTCACTTGCTGCACCTGCTGTGAGAGCTTGTATCATTACGTTGCCGATAGCGGTCGCCTCCGACGGTCCGGCAACAACAGGAATACCTACCGCATTGGCAGTCCACTGATTCAGCAAATCATTACGGCTTCCTCCTCCAATAACGTGCAGTACTTCTACAGGACGGGGAGAAAGGCTACACAGGTTCTCCAAAACTTGGCGATAGCGCAGTGACAGGCTTTCAAAAATACAACGTACAATTTGTCCACGTGTCTCCGGTATCGGTTGATGATGGTCAGCGCAATAAGTACGAATAGCCTGTTCCATATTCATCGGGTTGGCAAACAGAACATCATCCGGATTTATCAGACTACGGAAAGGTTCGCATGCCTCTGCTTCAGCAATCAGCTCAGGATAAGATATTTCTTCCCAATCGCAACGGCAGCGTTCCAACAACCACATGCCACAAATATTCTTCAGTAAACGAATCGTCCCCGCAACACCTCCTTCATTCGTGAAGTTCAGTGCTTCTGTTTCTTCATTAATAACCGGTGCATCTGTCTCCACTCCCATCAATGACCATGTGCCACTGCTCAGATAAGCAAAGTTACGGTCCAATGCTGGTACGGCAGCCACAGCGGAAGCCGTGTCATGTCCGGCAACTGCAATCACAGGTATTGCTCCCAGTCCGGTAATCGTTTGTATTTCTTTGGTCAATACGCCTATTTTCTCACCCGGATATACAAAACGCCCGAAGTTATCTTCCGTTAATCCAAGCTCTTTCAGCAATGCCGGTTCCAGACGACGCGTTTCAGCATTTACCAATTGAGCCGTACTGGCAATGGTATATTCAGTCACCATCTCTCCGGTCAGTAAATAACTAAGTGCATCCGGCATGAAAAGGATCTTATCAGCCATTTCCAGTGCACTATCCTTATTCCGGCGTAAAGTATCCAACTGGAAAAGCGAATTGAAATTCATGATCTGAATACCTGTCCATCCATATACCTGCTTGCGGGGAACGCGGGCAAAAAAAGCCTCAGGAGCTCCCATCGTATGCGGATCACGATAAGAATAGGGCTGACGAAGCAAACCACCATCTTTACCCACACATACAAAATCGACTCCCCAGGTATCAATTCCAATAGAGGTTATCTGCACATCATCCATCCGGGCAGCCAGTTTCAAACCTTCCAGAATATGACGGTACAATTCGTAGATATCCCAGTAGTAATGTCCTCCAACTTCAATCAGATGGTTAGGGAAGCGGTTCACATCTTGTAGTTCTAATCCTTGCGGAGTGAATGCTCCCAGTATGGTACGGCCGCTGGTAGCACCCAAATCAACCGCAAAAAAGCAATGTTTCATGATATTAAATAGATTTTTGACGATACAAAAATAGGGGATTACTCCCCTATACTCTGTATTAGTTTTGATTGAAAAGATGTTATTTCTGATATTCTTACCACAAAGGATACTGTATATGCAAACGCTCAAAAGATAATATGGTACATAAATGATAATTTAGCGCAGAACGCTAAATTATCATTTTATACTCTGCATCGGAATCAAGCGCACAGGCCCCAACAAACCACTTGGCACCGATTCCCACTTTCCATAAATATCCTTCTTATAATGGATATTCACAATATTGGCATCTTTATAGATACGCCAAGGCACATTACGACGATCCATATCCGCAATACGGTTGGCAGGCAGATTCGTTACTTCCACTTCAAGTGTATTCACACCCGGACGAAGATATTTACCCACTAAACAACGGTAAGGAACAGCTATAAGCGTAGCTACCTCTTGTCCATTAATGCGTACACGTGCGCTCTCGCGAACATCGCCAAGATCAAGCATCCATTCTCCAGCCTCAGCAGGAGTTTTCAAAGTGAATGTGGTGGTATAACAAGCTGTCCCCATTGTATTTTTCACACCTTCGGCAGCTATTTCCGTCCACGAACCAAGAGAAACACTATCCGGTACATTACTTACCACAGGCATTGCTTCTACGAAACTAAATCCCCATTTACCGGCAAAAGAACAAGCACCCGGAAGTATCTTTGCCGCTTCATCCTGGGGCATAGATGTCCAATACCCATATTCCGGTACGGCAACATCGTGATCTGTAAATGTTTTCAGAATAATAGACTCACCGGATGCCAATTGCAGGAAGACTTCTGTCCTGCCATTATTCTGACGCAACCACGCCTTACCGGATGTACCATTCATCGGATTATAAAGCATTGCAGAACGTGCCTGTACAGCCAATGGTATCCAACTTTCAGTGTCTTCTGTCTTTAAAGCTGAGATAAAATAGTGGTATCCTTCGGAATGTGAGCGGCGGATGCTACTCAATCCAAAAGCAGTCTTCATTTCTTCGGGAACGGTGGCAGTGGCAGCCAGTGTGCGGGCATAATCTGTTCCGAAAAGGACATGCCCTTTTCCTTCCCGTTCCTTTATTTGTGCCAAAGCTTTATTAAACTCTGCACGACGTTGACCCAAATCATTCAATCCCGGTACATCTTCCGGATACTGTTCCAGGAAAACAATCGTAGCTCCCTCATCCGCCAGGCGAAGTAATTTCTCCATCACATCAGCAGGCATCAAGCGCGCACCGGGAACTACCAATGCCTTATAAGAAGCTCCACCGGAAGTCAATATCTTACCGTCCTGACACATAGCGTTACGGATAAAGTTATCGGAAATATAATCCATATCATATCCTGCACCATAAATGCGATGCACTGCCTCTATAAACCGAGGAGCACGTTTCGCCATCTTATGAATATCGAAAAGCAGCAGACGACCGTCCTGATCGTCCCACATATCATAAACAGGCAGATAAACCAGGAAGTCATTATCCGGTTGTCCCATTTGCAGGAAACTCTGGCAACGGGTGACATAATCAAAGAATGCCGGAGCATCCCGCCAGATATTATTTGTAGGGCTCATATCAATAGAAGCATAAAACTTCCATCCCGGCCATGCGGCCTCAGCCGGCGAGTAAGTCGTTCCATGGAAATACATGTGATTCACACCGGAAACGAACATCAAATCCATATCGGGCTTACACTGCGATAGTGAAGTACGGAAATGCTCTGTCAACCAAGTGAATGTCTCCGAAGTCGTATAAGGCTTTCCTGCGATATGTGCCGCCGAAGAAGCATATTTCAGCATGGAGAGATCAGAGTCGTTAGGACGAGTCAACGAGTCTTTACGTAGTCCGCGGATACCGAAGTCCGACAGTCCAAAGCCCTCACATTCGGGAACATCGACCGTTGCATAAAGATCTATAAGATTACCGGGTGAGCCGTGTGCCTGATTACGGGTACGTGAACCATGTTTGTGCGCCCAGTCCGTCCACTGACGGGTAAAGTTCTCCTGAAGCAGTTCTGCAAGAGTCTCACGATAATCGGAAATAACACGGCGGGTAGTCTCTGTACGCTCTTCTGAAAGGAAATCGGGCAAGAACTCCTCCAATTTATATCCACGACGAAGAGCAAATTGCTCGAACAGGTCACCTGTCCAGTCAGCACCGTAAACCTCATAAGAATCATTAAAGAAATTATGTGGATACTCAGTTGGAGTCCCGGCTGTTCCATTAGCTGTCTTTCCTGAGAAAGCCTGTTCAAAACGATTCAAGTAATTGGACACAGCTTTTGCCGAGAAGTGATTCATCACATATCCTTCACCGCCGGGTGCAGCACGTTTTACCTTCTGAAATGTTTTTCCTATGAAAGCGGCAATCAAACGCCACTCTCCTTTCGGAGCTTTCCATACCAGCTTTCCGTTTTCTATCTTCGATGTCAGGTCATAGCAGCGCACAGCTTTTTGTTCTTTCGGAGTAGAAGTGTCTGTCAGAACCCTAAAAGCCATCAGCCGACACAATTTGGCATACGGACGTTGTTTTTCATCCGTCACTTCTATGGTTGTATTCAAGCGTTCGCCGCCTTTCAATGTATATTCTTCAATCAATAATTTACAGGCAGCATCTTCTATACCTACTTCCGGACCACCAAAAGGCCATCCCGTACCCGTATTCATATCAATCTTCATGCCCAGGCGCGCAGCCTCACTTTCCGTATGGCGCAACATCCGCATCCACTCGGGCGTAAGGAACTGAATTTCGTTTGCGTCATTGCCCTGCACTCCATAAATAGGAGTAATTTCCATCGTCCCCATTCCGGCTTTGGAGTATGCTTCCAGATTACGAGTCAGATTAGCCGCATCTACTGCACTCCCCATCCACCACCAACGGGCACCGGGTTTAGCTTCCGTGGTTACCTCAGGCCACGAGATGTTCTGTGCAGAAATGGTTCCGGCACAGAAAGAAGCAAAAATTATTGCTAATAAATTCTTTTTCATGATATATATTATTTATAAAAGCGACAGTTTGTCACTTTCCCAGCTCAATGCACCCCATAATAAACGGTCCTGTTGCTTTCGCATCATTATCCCGCATCTTTTCACCTATATAATATTCAAAGCTGCCATCGCGATACGGATGTCCACCCAAGCCGCCTACCTGACAGCAGCGTGTCAATGTCAATGTACCATCCTGGCACTCTACTATCAATTTGCTCTTCAAACCATTGAAAGCCTTCTCCGCCACAGCACGATACTTTTCATCAATATATCCCTTGTTCACAGCCTTTGCATAAGCATACATGAATTGCGTTGTCACAGATGCCTCCGGGAAGTTTCCTTTCCGTTTCGGCTGATCAAGCACCTGATACCACAAACCATTCTTATCCTGATATGCAGGTAACACCTCAGCCAACCCTTGTATCCACCCGATCATCCGGGCACGGCCTTCATGGTCTTCCGGAATATAATCCAATGCATCCACCATCGCCATAAACCACCAGCCGATACTGCGTCCCCAGAAATTAGGGGAATGCCCGGTTTCCGGATCAGCCCAACGCTGGCTCTTACTTTCATCCCAAGCATGATGATAAAGCCCGGTCTTGGCATCATAGGTATGTTTCTGACAAAGCGTGAATTGTTTCACTGCCTCATCAATCCATTCGGGTTTATTGAATTCTGCACCATACTGGGCAAGGAAAGGGGAAGCCATATACAAACCATCCAACCAGATCTGGTGTTGATAAATCAACTTATGCCAGTAAGCACCTTCCAACGTACGCGGATGATTTTTCAACTGTCTGACAAGGGCATCCATTGCCGTCTTATATTTCTCCTTACCAGTTTCACGATACAAGTCGAACAGAACCTTACCTGAATTTATATAGTCAAGGTTGTATGTTTCCACACGATACAGATGGATTTCCCCTTTGTCATCAATCAAGGAGTCTGCCCATTGCTCCACATAGTCAAAGTAACGGCGTTCTCCCGTCTTCTTCCACATTTGCAGCATCGCACAGCAACCTACCCCTTGTGCATACCCAAAGAAAAGACGCTTTCCATGATCCAGCTGATACGCCTGCGGAAAACGTACCATCTCCGAATCAGCAAACCAACGGGCATACGAATCCGGTTGCCATGTATCTGTACGGAAAGGATTGGTCATTGCATCCGGGTTTTTCAGTTTTAATGTCCATTTACCGTTGGCAGCTGCTTTTGCTGTTACTACTTTGTCTGCCCACGATGCTTTAACAGTTACTTTTTCTCCGGGCGTAGCCTTGCCCCACACATTCACTTGTGCATTTTGTTGCAATACCATGTTATCTGAGAAAATGGCAGGGAGCGTCACCTTTGCTTCTGTGGTGAGAGAAGCAAATAAACCTAATACAAGGAATATTGAAAATCTAAGAAGCTCTTTCATGTGCCTTTAATAGTTTATAGATTCACATAGATTATTTTATAGAACATGCCAATACCTGACGGCACAAAAATAGGGGTTTCCACCGAAACCCCTTCTTTATATTTTGATAGTTTTCTTATTGCTTTTGTTGTTTCCATAAAAGCTTGCAATGATTCAAATGTCATGTTTCCGTAGGCCGTCCCTACTTTTCTTTGCATAAGCCTCTCCTCTGGGAACAAGATACTTAAATTTCACCGTATCGTCTTTTACTTCTACATGGAAGATAAAAAATGCCCGGTAACTACCTATCCGAATCCGATAAACAAAATCGTATCCGATTAGTTTCTTACAATCTGTAATCTGTTCTATACATTCAGCCTCTTTCACCTCACGAATCACTTCTCTCACAGAATCAAGCAGCTTTCCCGACAACTTACGAACAGTCTTTTCGAAGTCTTTAGAATATTCAACTTTCATAATCCTAACCAATCCTCAAAGGATTTCGTTTCTTCTTCGTTAAGCATATCTTTTCCTTCGGGACGTTTCTCACATAAATAAGCATACAAATGCGAATCGTCTGCACTATCTGCATAGTCCACTAACATTTTCTCAATAAAAGCTTTCAGATTAGTTCCGGAAGCCGCAGCTCTTACTGATAAAGTCCTGAACGTTTGTTCCGGTATATCAATGACCTTTCTTCTTTTTGCATTTGATAATGATGTATCCATAAGTCTTATTTTTAGCAAATATATATCATATATATGAGATATACAATAATGCACCTGAAAGTTTACGTTTAAACAATGTCCATTTTGATTCTTTACATTTTCATATAAACCATTATTAGTTTTGATGTAAAAGACCGTTTGTTTTCCGTAAAAACATTATATGTTTAAGACCAGAAAAAGCATCAAACTGAATAATTCTTCATATCCACTTCGGACTTGACCCGCACCTGAGGCACACTTGCTCCATACATTCTCCGTCCAGAGGTACTTCCGACCGAAGAAATCCCGGACTTGGTACGGAGCAAGTGCGCCTCAGATACGGGTCAATCAGTTCCTAATCTCCGATTTCGATTGCATATATTCTCCGATTTATGCATAAAACATAGCATTCATAGTATAAAAAGTACAAAATTTCTCTCTTTAATGCATATTCTTTCCAAAATTATCCCTACTTTTGCGCCATTCTTAGAATAATTATACAGAAAAATGAAGAAAAAAGCCAATCGGTTAGACGCCATCAAGATGATTATCTCAAGCAAAGATGTCAGTTCTCAGGAAGAACTGCTGCAAGCTTTAGGTAAGGAAGGCTTTGAGCTGACACAAGCCACTCTTTCCCGCGACTTGAAACAACTGAAAGTTGCCAAGGCGGCAAACATGAATGGGAAATACGTATATGTATTACCCAATAACATCATGTACAAGCGTTCCAATGACCAGAGTGCCAGCGAAATGCTGATGACCAGCGGTTTTGTTTCCCTGCAATTCTCCGGTAACATTGCCGTTATTCGCACACGGCCTGGCTATGCCAGCAGTATGGCCTATGACATTGACAACCGCGAATGTCCCGCTATCTTGGGCACCATCGCCGGTGACGACACCATCATGCTGGTAGTGCACGAAGCCGCTTCGCACAGCGAGGTACGCGAATTCCTGTCACAAATCATTCCGAACATTAAATAAATAAAGAACGAATCAATAAGAAATGGATACCAAAAAAGTGGACGTGATGGTGGCTGACGCCTCTCACGAAATTTATGTGGATAAGATTTTGGATACCATCAGAGAAGCGGCCAAAGTACGTGGAACGGGCATCGCAGAACGCACACACGAATATGTGGCGACAAAAATGAAAGAAGGAAAAGCCATCATCGCCTTATGCGGAGACGTGTTTGCAGGTTTCAGCTACATCGAAAGCTGGGGAAACAAACAATACGTCGCTACTTCCGGTTTGATTGTACATCCCGACTTTCGCGGCATAGGATTGGCTAAGCGTATCAAAATGGCATCCTTCCGCCTGGCACGCTTGCGATGGCCCAACGCCAAAGTATTCAGCCTCACCAGCGGAGCTGCCGTCATGAAAATGAATACGGAACTGGGATATGTCCCTGTTACCTTCAATGAACTGACAGACGATGAATCCTTCTGGAAAGGTTGCGAAGGTTGCATCAACCACGATATATTAGTAGCCAAGAACCGCAAGTTCTGCATCTGCACCGCAATGCTCTACGACCCGGAACTGCATGAAGATGATAAAATTTAAAAAACAAAGGATATGGAAGATAAGAAAAAAGTAGTAGTCGCATTCAGCGGCGGTCTTGATACTTCATTTACGGTAATGTACCTTGCCAAAGAAAAGGGGTACGAAGTGTATGCAGCTTGTGCAAACACCGGTGGCTTCAGTCCTGAACAACTGAAAACGAACGAAGAAAACGCCTATAAACTGGGCGCAAAAGAATATGTTACTATCGACGTAACTCAGGAATATTACGAAAAGAGCTTGAAATACATGGTATTCGGCAACGTGCTGCGTAATGGCACCTATCCTATTTCCGTAAGTTCCGAGCGTATTTTCCAGGCACTTGCCATTGCACGTTATGCCAACGAGATTGGAGCAGACGCTATCGCTCATGGTTCTACAGGGGCAGGTAACGACCAGATTCGTTTCGACATGACATTCCTCGTACTGGCTCCGGGTGTAGAAATCATCACACTGACCCGTGACATGGCATTGAGCCGCCAAGAAGAAATCGATTATCTGAACAAGCATGGTTTCTCAGCAGACTTCACCAAGCTGAAATATTCCTATAATGTAGGCTTGTGGGGTACTTCCATCTGCGGTGGTGAAATTCTGGATTCAGCACAAGGCTTGCCCGAAAGTGCTTATCTGAAACACTGTGTAAAGGAAGACAGCGAACAACTGCGTCTTACTTTTGAGAAAGGTGAGTTAAAAGCAGTAAACGACGAAAAATTCGACGATCCCATCAAAGCCATCCAGAAAGTGGAAGAAATTGGTGCTGCTTACGGCATTGGTCGTGATATGCACGTGGGTGATACCATTATCGGCATCAAAGGCCGTGTAGGTTTCGAAGCTGCTGCCCCGATGTTGATTATCGGTGCACATAAATTCCTGGAAAAATATACGCTGAGTAAATGGCAACAATACTGGAAAGACCAGGTTGCTAATTGGTACGGTATGTTCCTGCACGAAAGTCAGTACCTAGAACCGGTAATGCGTGACATCGAAGCAATGTTGCAGGAGAGCCAGCGCAACGTAAACGGTACAGCTATATTGGAACTCCGCCCGTTGTCATTCTCTACAGTAGGTGTAGAGTCGGAAGACGACCTTGTAAAAACCAAGTTCGGTGAATACGGCGAAATGCAAAAGGGATGGACAGCAGAAGATGCAAAAGGCTTTATCAAGGTTACTTCTACTCCGCTGAGAGTATATTATAACAACCATAAAGACGAGGAAATCTAAGCATGGATACTAATAACAAGAAACTCACCCGCTCACGCAGTGACAGAATGCTTGCCGGAGTTTGCGGAGGTTTAGCCGCCTACTTCGGACTCGATCCATCACTCGTACGCATCGGTTATGCATTATTGACATTTTTCACCGTATTTGCCGGTATACCTGTATACCTTATAATGTGGCTTATCGTTCCCGAAGAAAGAAACTTATATAACAGATAAAGAACATAGTATAAACTAACATGATTAAAGTAGGAATCATCGGCGGAGCCGGATATACGGCAGGTGAGTTAATTCGTTTGCTGGTCAATCATCCGGAAGCGGAAATCGTATTCATCAACAGCTCAAGTAACGCCGGAAACAAAATTACCGACGTACACGAAGGATTGTACGGCGAAACGGATCTTGTCTTCACCGACGAGTTACCTTTGGATGAAATTGATGTATTATTCTTCTGTACCGCTCACGGCGATACGAAGAAATTCATAGAGAGTCACAACATTCCTGAGGAGTTGAAAATCATCGACCTCTCTATGGACTACCGTATTGCTTCTCCGGAACATGACTTTATTTACGGTCTGCCGGAGTTGAACCGTCGTGCTACTTGCAAAGCAAAGCACGTGGCCAATCCAGGCTGTTTTGCCACTTGTATCCAATTGGGCTTGCTGCCCCTTGCCAAGCACCTGATGCTGAACAACGACATCATGGTGAATGCTATCACCGGTTCTACCGGAGCTGGCGTGAAACCGGGATCAACCAGTCACTTCAGCTGGCGAAATAATAACCTGAGTGTTTATAAAGCATTCGATCACCAGCATGTTCCCGAAATCAAGCAATCTCTGAAGCAATTGCAAAATAGCTTTGATGTGGATATCGACTTTATCCCCTACCGTGGCGATTTCCCGCGTGGAATTTTTGCCACCATCGTAGTAAAAACCAAAGTTGCACTGGATGAAATCGTCCGCATGTACGAAGAATATTATGCAAAAGACTCTTTCGTACACATTGTAGAGAAGAACATCGACCTGAAGCAAGTGGTAAACACCAATAAGTGTCTGCTACATCTGGAGAAGCATGGTGATAAGTTGCTTATCATCTCCTGCATCGACAACTTGCTGAAAGGTGCCAGTGGACAGGCAGTACATAACATGAACTTGATGTTCAATTTAGAAGAAACCGTCGGCTTGCGACTGAAGCCCAGCGCCTTCTAAGTAATTTGTATTTCGTAATTTATAATTAAAGAAATGAATTTATTCGACGTATATCCTCTTTTTGACATCAATATTGTCAAGGGAAAAAGCTGCCACGTATGGGACGAAAAGGGTACTGAGTACCTCGATCTCTACGGCGGACACGCTGTTATCTCCATCGGTCATGCGCATCCGCACTACGTGGAGATGATAAGCAAGCAAGTTGCCACGTTGGGATTTTATTCCAACTCTGTCATCAACAAGTTGCAGGAACAGGTTGCTGAACGCTTAGGAAAAGTTTGTGGTTATGATGACTACTCCTTATTCCTGATTAACAGCGGTGCAGAAGCCAACGAGAATGCCTTGAAACTCGCTTCGTTCTACAATGGACGTACACGTGTGGTTTCTTTTAACAAAGCATTTCACGGACGCACTTCACTGGCTGTAGAAGTAACCAACAACCCGAAAATCATAGCTCCCATCAACGATTGCGGACATGTCACTTATCTCCCGCTGAACGATATCGAAGTTATGAAAGCCGAACTGGCGAAGGGGGATGTTTGCGCAGTAATTATTGAAGGTATTCAGGGTATAGGTGGTATCCAACTGCCGACAGATGAATTCATGCAAGCTCTGCGCGAAGCTTGTACCGCTCATAACACTGTACTGGTTTTAGATGAAATCCAAAGTGGTTATGGCCGCAGCGGTAAATTCTTTGCTCACCAACACAACGGTATCAAGGCAGATATTATCACTGTAGCCAAAGGCATCGGCAATGGTTTCCCGATGGCTGGTGTACTCATCAGTCCGATGTTTACTCCGGTTTACGGACAGCTGGGTACTACCTTTGGTGGTAATCATCTGGCATGTAGCGCAGCGTTGGCAGTACTGGATGTCATAAGTCAGGAAAATCTGGTTGAAAATGCAGCAAAAGTAGGTGAATACTTAATGACGGAACTGAAGAAATTCCCACAGATCAAGGAAGTTCGTGGACGTGGTCTAATGATCGGTCTTGAATTTGAAGAGCCAATAAAGGAACTTCGCCTGAAACTTCTGAAAGAGCAACATGTATTTACAGGTGTCAGTGGTACAAACGTACTCCGTTTGCTTCCGCCCCTCTGTCTCAGCATGGAAGAAGCCGATCTCTTCCTCGAACGTTTCAGAAAAGTACTTTAAAGTATATTTGACTATATAATCAGCAATAAACAGGCAGCCTTCGGACGTTTCAACGCGTCTTAAGGCTGTTTTTTGTTTTAGTGCACAAGTACTTTTTTACATCAATTAGCTTATAAAGGTGGAAAAAATATCTACCTTTGCCCATCGACAACCCTTTTAATAACAGAATGATATGAAAACAGCAATTATCGGAGCAGGAAACATGGGCGGTTCTATAGCCCGTGGATTGGCAAAGGGAAGCATTATCCCCGCCTCGGATATCATAGTCTCTAATCCCTCGCAAGGAAAGTTGGATGAACTGAAAGTAGAGTTTCCCGCTTTACAGATTACGCATGACAATCAGGAAGCCATCATCGGTGCCGAATTTATCATACTTGCTGTGAAACCGTGGCTTATCAAAAGCGTACTGCGTGAATTGAAACTGAAAAGCAAGCAAATCATTATTTCTGTCGCCGCAGGCATCAACTTCGAAGAACTGGCTCACTACGTACCGGAACCGGAAATGACCATGTTCCGCATCATTCCCAATACTGCCATCAGCGAAATGGAAAGTATGACTTTGATTGCCAGCCGCAATGCTACCAAAGAACAGGAGCAACTGATGCTGGATATCTTCAACCAAATGGGACTCGCCATGCTTATCCCTGAAGAAAAATTCGCAGCTTGCACTTCCATGGCTTCCTGCGGCATTGCCTATGTACTGAAATATATTCAAGCTGCCATGCAAGCCGGCATAGAAATGGGAGTTTACCCCAAGGATGCCATGAGGATGGTGGCCCAATCCGTAAAAGGAGCAGCCGAACTGATACTGAACAATGACACACACCCCAGTGTAGAAATAGACAAAGTATGTACCCCTGGCGGTATCACCATCAAAGGCATTAATGAGTTGGAACATGACGGTTACTCTTCTGCCATCATCAATGCCATTAAAGCCAGCAAACAATAAGACGAACAATTAATTCATTAAATAAACAACCACATGGACGAACAAATTAAGCAAATTGCCGAACGCCTCCGTGGCCTTCGTGATGTACTGGAACTGACAGCCGAAGACATTGCACGCGAATGTGATATTTCTGCCGAAGAATACCGTCTCGCAGAATCGGGAGAGTTTGATATTTCCGTCAGCATGCTGCAAAAGATTGCGCGCAGATACGGAGTTTCGTTGGATGCACTGATGTTCGGCGAAGAACCGAAGATGAGCTCCTATTTCCTAACCCGTGCCGGAAAAGGAACCAGTATTGAACGTACTAAAGCCTACAAATACCAATCGCTTGCCGCGGGCTTCATGAATCGTAGCGCCGATCCGTTCGTCGTGACCGTAGAACCGAAACCGGATAGCGAACCAATACACTACAACAGCCACGCCGGACAAGAATTCAGCCTCGTACTGGAAGGGCGCATGATGGTCAACATCGACGGCAAAGAACTTATACTAAACGAAGGGGACAGCCTTTACTTCAACTCCAAGCTGCCACATGGCATGAAAGCGCTGGATGGAAAGACGGTACGATTCCTGGCAATAATAATGTAATTATGGTAGAAAGATTTTTATCGCAAACCTCTTTCACTTCACAAGAGGACTTTATCAAGAATTTTAAAATAAACGTACCGGAAAACTTCAACTTCGGCTACGACGTAGTAGATGCCTGGGCTGCCGAACAACCAGACAAACCAGCATTGTTATGGACTAATGATAAGGGTGAACACCACCAGTTTACGTTTGCCGACATGAAACGCTATACGGACATGACAGCTTCGTATTTCCAAAGCCTCGGCATCGGTCATGGTGACATGGTAATGTTGATATTGAAACGTCGTTTTGAATTCTGGTTCAGCATCATAGCTTTGCATAAACTCGGTGCTGTCGTTATTCCTGCCACTCACTTGCTGACCAAAAAAGATATTGTATATCGCTGCAATGCTGCGGATATCAAAATGATTGTTTGTGCTGGCGAATCGGTTATCACGGAGCATATCACAGCTGCCATGCCAGATTCACCCAGCGTGAAGAAACTCGTCAGCGTAGGACCTGAAGTAGCTGAAGGATTCGATGATTTCCACAAAGGCATCGAGAATGCTGCACCTTTCGTGAAACCGGAACATCCGAATGCGAATGAAGACATTTCGTTGATGTACTTCACCAGCGGAACCACAGGTGAGCCGAAAATGGTTGCCCATGACTTCACTTATCCGCTGGGACACATTGTCACCGGTAGTTTCTGGCACAATCTGACGGAAAATAGCCTGCACCTTACCATTGCCGATACCGGCTGGGGAAAGGCTGTATGGGGCAAACTTTACGGACAATGGATTGCCGGAGCAAATATATTCGTATATGATCACGAAAAGTTTACTCCTGCCGCCATTCTGGAGAAGATACAAGATTATCATGTAACCTCTCTTTGTGCCCCTCCCACCATCTTTCGTTTCCTCATTCACGAAGACCTGACGAAGTACAACCTCTCGTCCCTGCAATATTGTACAATTGCCGGTGAAGCACTGAACCCTGCTGTATTCGAAACCTTCAAGAAACTGACTGGTATCAAACTGATGGAAGGATTCGGACAAACAGAAACCACCCTGACCATCGCCACTATGCCTTGGATGGAACCGAAACCGGGTAGCATGGGATTGCCCAATCCACAATATGATGTAGACCTGATAGACAACGACGGTCGTTCTGTGGAAGCCGGCGAACAGGGACAAATCGTAATTCGTACGGATAAAGGCAAGCCGTTGGGATTGTTTAAAGAGTACTACCGTGATTCGGAACGTACACACGAAGCTTGGAATAATGGTATCTACTATACGGGAGACGTTGCCTGGAAAGATGAAGACGGTTATCTTTGGTTTGTAGGCCGTGCAGACGATGTGATCAAGAGCTCCGGTTATCGTATCGGCCCATTCGAAGTGGAAAGTGCCTTGATGACGCATCCCGCTGTAATAGAATGTGCCATCACAGGCGTACCCGATGAAATCCGCGGTCAGGTAGTGAAAGCTACCATCGTACTGGCTAAAGAATATAAAGGGAAAGAGGGTGAAGAGCTTATCAAGGAATTGCAAAATCATGTAAAAAAAGTAACGGCTCCTTACAAGTACCCACGTGTGATTGAATTTGTAGACGAACTACCGAAAACCATCAGTGGAAAGATCCGTCGTGTGGAAATCCGGAAGAACGATACAAAATAAAGGAAAAAATAGAAGGAATAGGCTACTTCTAAATCGTTTGCACCTTTTATGTTACTTTTTGATCAATTTGAGTTATTCTGTTTCCCGCAAACCGCTTACATTTGCGACCGGAAAGTACAACTAAAAGATTTAAAGCACATGATTACAAGTAGAAAGATTTCTCAGATTAACGTTTTCGCAGGTAGTCCCTGGGAAGTGGAAAGCGTGAAGCAGCTGTTAAAGTCAGCTTACATCAACGCTTCAACTGAAGACAAAGGCAACGGCATTCATGTGTCTGTTCCCTGTCAACAGTACACCGCTGCTGTACGGGTTATCAGCAACCGAAAGGCTTTATAAGACTTGAGAGAAGACGAAGTGAAAAAGACTGCCCCTTGGAAGCAATTCCTTCAGGGGCAGTTTTTATATCAATATACCGCTTCTCCACCTTCGGGTTTCTCACGATATTTTATATCAAAACGCCCCTCTTTGATACTCCCACCACTAAATGTGCCACTGATAATGGTTCCATCCATACGAGTAATATAGGCTTCACCATCTTCCAAATCTTCTCTATCAAAAACAGCATCTATGTAAGTACAACTAGCTCCTTGTCGGGGATTTACAATCACCAGATGCAAACCACTAAAGATACCGACTTCCGCATCAATTGCAACATAATGATTTTCCTCATCATCATAAAAACGAGCAGATGGTATTCCATACCGCCCACTGGTATATACCCAACCGTCTATCAGACAACCCAATGTATTTTCACCTGTAGTTGTAGCTTCCGGCATCAATGTCGGGTCTACACTTCTATCTTCTTCACAGGCACAGCAACAAATCAGCAGGAACAGAAATAACAACTTTTTCATAGCGCTCAAAAATGATAGTTTAAACCGAAGACTAAAGATAACTGACCGAAATAACCGGTACCGGTTTTCGGATTTTCCACATTCCACTTCTCATCGTGATACTTCACCGAATAAGTTTCTGTGCTGGATGCCAGCCAGTTCAGGCGGGCCGAAGCTCCCCAGTGGCTCGTCAGGAAATACTCGCCCGAGAGGGCCAGGTTACCTGCAAGTTTATCCATCGAAACATCCCGCGGCTTGCCATACACCTTACTTTTATCCTTATAGAACTGATAGCCTATTCCACCTGCCAACTGAAGTTGATAATGTTTCTTCACCATCGTCAAAGATATCTGCGGCGCCATGTAGTGCATCAGAATCTTATCCGCCCCGGTGTCGTGCGTATTTTTATAGGAACTTCCCTGATACAGCGCTCCCACCCCGAACTGAAACTTCCGGCCGGCAACTTGTGCCAGATAGCTGACATCCCAAGCCACTCCTTTTCGTAAATCACTGCGATAGGCATCCGATCTGTCGGTGATTCCCATCAATTGTCCCAAATACCATGACGGTCCGGCATGAACAGAAAAAGAGGACCTTTTATCACCTGCACTTTGGGCGTACAGAGAGGTAGTTAACAACACCCCTACAAGGAAACAAAGCAAGTACTTCATAATGATTTGTATAGCGTTTTTTTTATTAAATGCAAAAAAAAGAAAAGTACTGCATACCGACAGCTTTTTCTGTTATCTTTTTCGTTCCACGTCTTGCGTACGGAAGAATGCTTCGGAATAGCGCGCCCCCCAAAGTTCATAACGTTCATACTGCGTCTCTACTTTACGGGAGAAGTTCTCCCAGTTCTTCTTCTCCAAAGGCGACCAGACATTTTCCGCCAGTGCCGACATACGTGGGAAAACGGCAAACTCTGCTTTCCAGGTAGTAGGGATGTATTCAGTCCACAAGCACCCCTGTGCTCCCCAGACAAGTTTCTGTTGTTGCGCAGTCAGCGAATCGGGCACAATCTGAAAACCATATACTTTCTCCAGAGGCAACGGACCACGCGGACCGATTTCCACTTGGGTACGGCTCTCTTTCAGATTGAAGTACGACCAGGCAGAGCAGGTAAATATGGTGCGGTGATTCGTCTTCAACGCCTTCTTTCCAAATTCCGGACGGCGCCAGTTCATCACGATGCAATCTTCCGAAATACCTCCTTCAAGGATTTCATCCCAACCGATAAGCGTCTTTCCTTTACCGTTCACCACATCTTGCACATAATGAACGAAGTAACTTTGCAATGCCTTCTCATCTTTCAGTCCATGTTCACGCATGAATTGCTGCGTTTCTTCCGACTCCTGCCACCAACGCTTGGCACATTCGTCTCCGCCAACATGGATATATTGGCCGGGGAACAAGTCACACAATTCAGAAAACACATCTTTCAGAAAGTCGAAAACTTCCGGTTTGGGCGCCAGCACGTTACTGAATTTATTGAAGATACCCCACGTCAGTGCCGCTTTCTTCGGCTCATCCGGCGTAGTACTGAATTGCGGATAGGTGGCAAGGACAGCCATGCAGTGACCGGGAATATCTATTTCGGGTATCACCGTGATGTGACGTTCGGCAGCATAGCGCACTATCTCGCGCACATCTTCATGGGTATAATATCCGCCATAAGGCAACGGTTGGTATTTTCCCGGATAAAGTCCGAGGATTTCCCCTTCACGGACGGAACCTTTCTCTGTCAGTTCCGGTCGGCATTTCATTTCAACACGCCAGGCTTGGTCGTCTGTCAGATGCCAGTGGAAATAGTTGAGTTTATGCAGTGCAAGATAATCGATATACTTCTTAATGAATGATACCGGAAAGAAATGGCGCACCACATCGAGATGCATGCCCCGATAGGCAAAGCGGGGATAGTCATTCACCTTCACAGCCGGAAGGATAGGCAACACTCCGGCACGGGTAGGCAGCAATTGTATCAGTGTCTGCACACCATAGAAAACACCTGCTTCGTCATTTCCTTCAATGCGTATGCCCTCCGCCGGAATAATCTCCAACTGATAACCACCGGAAACCTCTCCGTTCTTCCGGTTAATTAGAACGATACAAGCTGGTTCACCAGGTTTCAGAGTGATTGCTTCTACCGCAGGATTCCCTTTCCTCCGGGATTTACCCGTCTTAGGAATTTCCGTTTGCAGCGGTATGCCGAGATAACGGTCCATATAATCCGCCAGATACGTAGCCGAGGAAGCCAATGCAGGCTCCGACACACGAATCGTCGTATTACGTTGGATTTGAAACTCTCCCTGTCCGGTCACGGTAGTTTCCACCGGTTCGGGAATGATGTTGAAAGGTTTCTCCTGTGCCTGCCCGGCAAGCGCAGTAAGGGCAAGGGTTGCAGCCATAATTTTCTTTAAGTACATAGATGATGATGATTTATACTGCAAATATAAGGCTTTTACGGAAAGCTGCTTAATCATTCGCCCGGAATAAAGGGAAAAATGAAGTAATGCCCAAGGCAAAACATGCTTTTGCCTGATGCATTTTCCCATTTTAGTGCCGACAAATCTTCGTCCTTCAATTGCAGGCCCGACAGTTTCCATGTGGAGGCCCGGCAGCCCGCAGTTGGAAAACGGACAGCCCGCAATTGGAAAACGAAGTTTTGAACCGGGCATCCGGGCATTTTCCTTTAAGCAAATCAACAAAAAGAATAGGGTAAATGCAAGTTTATCTGCCTTCTACGCCTCCATTGCTGCCCATACCACCCGGAAGTACCTATCAATAAAGAGTTTAAAGCATAGCGGTGTGGAATGTAAAGAGTAGAGAAACAAGAAGATGCCTAAAAAAATAAAACTCCATAAATCAATGATTCATGGAGCTCTAATCAAGTACTCGAAGCGGGACTTGAACCCGCACAGCCGCAATGGCCAAAGGATTTTAAGTCCTTCGTGTCTACCATTCCACCATTCGAGCATCCTATAAAGGAGAGCGGAAAACGAGACTCGAACTCGCGACCCTAACCTTGGCAAGGTTATGCTCTACCAACTGAGCTATTTCCGCAGGTCTTTTTTGTAGAACGGGTGCAAAGATAAGGAGTTTCCCCGTTACAGCCAAATTTTTTACATAGAAAAAGTTGCTATTTTATCAGTTACGGACTTGCAAAGTAGTACCGGATACAGAGACTTTATAATGTTTCAGGTATTCCGTACCTTCTCCTGTGGGGAATCCACCACTGCTTAAATTATATTTAGTGTGGCATTTAGGACATTCAGCAGTGCCCAATCCATCTTCTACCAACTCGACTGAAACGCTACGATTGGCCTCCACCGGACAGGCGGCATCATAAGCGACATAGGTATTGCCATCCGAATATACGCTTTGTCCTATTATTAATCCTGCATAGCCTACAGGTAAGCCATTCACATTCTTATCTACCTTCAAGAATTGGCCGGGGGTCGTAATCTTATAATAAGGAGACTGTGAAAGACTGCATGAGAAATTAAAACTAATAGAAGGAATGCTTGACTCGTATGAATCACCGCAACCGGCAACACACAGCCAAAGCATCCCTATAATTATACAGAATTTCCGCATACAATGTTATACTTATCGTCCAAGCAAGGCTTTTTCAGCCACTTCCATCCCATGAAAATTAAAACCATCTACCACTTCTTGCATCAGTGCAGAGATTTCATCGTTACAGAGATTACCAATACTTCCTTCATGCGTATGATGCACTTGCTTACTATGTGAGAAGTTCCCGGCTTCAATATCCAGTCCCACTTTCTTATAAGCATCCCGGAAAGGCATACCTTCACGTGCCAGACGATTTACTTCCTCCACACTGAAAATAAGCAGATACTTGTCATCATCAAGAATATGTTCATTCACTTTGATTTCATTCATGATATAAGTCGTCATCTGCAAACAATCTTTCAGTTCCTGGAAAGCAGGCAAGAATACTTCTTTAATAATCTGCAAATCACGGAAATATCCAGAAGGCAGATTATTAGCAATCATCATGATCTGTTGTGGCAATGACTGCAACTTATTACATTTAGCACGTGTCAGTTCAAAAACATCAGGATTCTTCTTATGAGGCATAATGCTGGAACCGGTCGTGCAATCATCAGGCAACTTCACGAAACCAAAATTCTGGCTATTGAACATACAAGCATCAAAAGCCAGTTTAGAAATAGTACCGGCAATGCTTGCCAAGGCAAAAGCTACATTACGTTCCATCTTGCCACGCCCCATCTGTGCATAAACAACATTATAGTTTAAGGAGTCAAATCCCAATAAACTTGTTGTCATTGTACGGTTCAGTGGGAATGAAGAACCATATCCGGCAGCTGATCCCAAAGGATTCCGATTACACATTTTAAATGCTGCCTGCAGGAAAAGCATATCATCTACCAGACTTTCAGCATAAGCACCAAACCACAAACCGAAAGAAGATGGCATTGCTATTTGCAGATGAGTATAGCCAGGCATAAGCACATCCTTGAAACGCTCGCTCTGGCATATCAGCACATGGAATAGTTGCTCCACCGCCTCGGCAATATCCTTGATCTGTTCACGCGTGAAAAGTTTCAGGTCGAGCAGTACCTGGTCATTCCGAGAACGGCCACTGTGTATCTTCTTACCGACATCACCTAATTTACGCGTCAGCATTAACTCCACTTGCGAGTGTACATCCTCTACTCCCTCTTCTATCACAAACTCGCCTTTTTCAGCAGCTGCATAGATATTCTTCAATTCATCAAGTAGGAGACCCAATTCTTCGTTTGTCAACAGACCGATACTTTCGAGCATTGTAATATGGGCCATAGAGCCTATCACATCATGCTTTGCCAAGTAAAGATCCATTTCACGGTCACGCCCCACTGTAAAACGTTCTATATCCTTATTTACCTGAACGGATTTCTCCCAAAGTTTCTGAGCCATTTATTTAGTGATTAATGATTAGTGATTAATACGGTATAATCGAAAGCATATCCGCCATTTTCTCTAATCCTTCCTGCAAAGGTTTCTGAACCAGACCTTTCATAAAAGGATTCAATTCCATGCCGATGGTTAGCTTCATTTTACATTCAGTCTCTGTTACCGGCACAATCTGTATCCACAGATTAAACGGCAACGGTGAAGTGGTCGTGGCAAACTTGATACATTTACACGGGTCTTTCTCTACTATACTTAACGCGATCTTACCCACAGGAGCAGCTTCTATCACTATACTCTCCGAATCAAAGCTCAAGTTCTTCACTTTATCCTCCGGCAAGCTGTCTTTAAACTTTTCCAGATTATTCAAATCAGATAATTTCTCATAAACAGCTTCCTGCGAAGCAGGTATTGTCTTCACACCACTTTCAAATTTTGTCATATTTTGAATCTCTTTAAAAGACAAAAAGAACTATCCGGACAGAATCTATCCGAATGGCCCTTTCGTCATATTATTTATTTTATAGAATAAACCGCTGTTACTTTCCAGCATCCCAATGTGCAGGGTCCTTACGCCATTCGTTCAGCGTTGCTATATCTTCTTCTTCTATATAACCCGTACGAAGTGCAACATCCAACACAGCCTCATAATTTGTCAGCGTTACCAAAGGAACTTTGGCATCTTTGAATGCTTTTTCCGCAATAGGAAAACCGTAAGTATATGCAGCTACCATACCGATAACTTCACATCCATCACGGCGTATAGCCTCTACAGCCTTCAGACTGCTTCCACCTGTAGAAATCAAATCTTCGACCACAACAACCTTCATACCCGGACGAAGTTCTCCTTCAATCAGGTTTTCCAGACCATGGTCTTTCGGGGTAGAACGTACGTACACAAACGGCAAGTTCAGCGCATCGGCAACCAAAGCTCCTTGAGGAATGGCACCTGTTGCTACACCGGCAATTGCATCCACCTGCCCGAAACGTTCCAATATCAAACGGGTAATTTCAATCTTTACAAAATTACGCAAGGAAGGATAGGAAAGAGTTTTGCGGTTATCACAGTAAAAAGGAGATTTCCATCCGGAAGCCCAAGTAAAGGGATTAGCCGGTTGTAGTTTAATCGCTTTTATCTTCAGCAACTTCTCTGCGAATAGTTTTTCTAAAGTTCTCATAACCAAATTAGCTATTTATAGTAAATATGGCACAAAAATACGGAAACTGAATGAGAATAAAAAAAAGAATAAAGAGATTTTTCACTCAAAGTCATCATTTTCATCAGAAAGCTGTATACAATGACGAATATCTTTCATTTCGAACCCACGGCTCAGCGCAAAACGCATTAACTTTCCATTTAACTCATATTCATTCTCCGCATGTACACTTTTACGTTTTGCAGCCAACAGGCCATCTAAAACAGATAGGTATTCTTCCTCATCTATCTCATTCAAAAAACGCCGGCATACATTATAAGAAACCTTTTTCATCTGGAGTGCCTGGGCTATTTTCACTTTTCCCCATTTCGCAAAGCGATACTTGTCATTGACAAAAGCCCGGCAAAATCGTTCTTCATCAATATACTTCTCATCTTCCAGCCGTTTAAGGATACGATCAATGGCATCGTACGGCAATCCCCAACGTTGTAGTTTCTCGGAAATCTCGGCACGGCAATGCTCTGCTGTAGAGCAATAGCCTGCAACTTTACTTAAAGCCTCTGTTTCAGTAATATTTGTCATTTTTGCGCTATTACAAATCGATCATTATGGGAAATATCCTTTTGAAGACGCACAAAGCGATATCCTAATTCACGCATCATAAGCACGATATCTTCTCCAAAAGTACGGTTAATTTCAAAATAAAGTTTTCCGTCAGGTTCAAGTATTTCAAGCCCAAGCACGGATATGCGACGATAGAAACGCAAAGGATCTGCATCAGGCACAAACAGCGCCAAAGAGGGTTCCCAATCCAGCACATTCCGTTCCATATCTTGTTTCTCTGCTTCAGTAACATAAGGCGGATTGCTCACTATCACATCATAACGTTCTGTTACACCGGGAATATAAGTCAGTACATCACGCTGTTCAAAACAGACAGGCACTTGTAAAGCCAGACTGTTAGCAGCAGCAATAGCCAAAGCTTCTTCAGACACATCCCAGGCAGTAACCTGTGCTCCGGGCAATTCCTTTGCCAACGTGGCAGCAATACAACCACTGCCTGTTCCAATATCTAAAACACGAGAAGTAGAAGAAATCTCTTTCAACATTATTTCCACCAGTTCTTCCGTTTCAGGGCGTGGAATAAGGACACCGGAAGCTACCTGAAATGTTCTCCCCAGAAAACGTGCTTCTCCTAAAATATATTGTATTGGTTCAAAATTCCGTAAACGCCTGAGAAGGCTTTGCAATTCCTGTTCTGCTTTTGCAGATAAAGTTATATCTTTGCCCAAATAATAATCCACAACCGACTGCCCCAGAATCTCGCAACAGATAAGTCTGGACAAATTTCCGGCTTCCTGCGGTGTATAATAATCCTGCAGTTCACGGCGGATATAAGAGGCGGTAATATTCATAAATGGATATTTTGGGGATTCTTCGTCAGTTCTATTACCGGACCAAGATGAGACCAAGTCCGTGTCAAGTCCGTACCAACTCCATACCAAGTCCAAGCGTATAGATACGGAGATGGTACGGACTTGGTAAGTACCGGACAGATATCGGGTATATCACCGGGAAACCTGTATTCCGAACGACGAAGAATCTATTTCGGAGTGCAAAAGTAAGAATTATCATAGAAAGATAACACACATGGAAGAAGAAAAATACATGCGTCGCTGTATACAACTGGCACAGAACGGATTTTGCAATGCCGCCCCTAACCCAATGGTAGGAGCAGTCATCGTATGCGATGGGAAAATTATCGGAGAAGGATATCATGTACGCTGCGGAGAAGCGCATGCTGAAGTGAATGCCATTCGTTCCGTAAAAGACACTTCATTATTGAAACGCTCAACAATTTACGTCAGTCTTGAGCCTTGTTCTCATCATGGAAAAACGCCGCCTTGCGCCGATTTGATTATTGAAAAACAAATTCCCCGCATTGTTATCGGTTGCCAGGACCCTTTTTCCAAAGTTGCCGGACGAGGTATACAAAAGCTGAAAGATGCCGGACGAGAAGTAACCGTAGGAGTATTGGAAAATGAATGCCGACACCTCATCAGACGTTTCATCACTTTCCATACCTTACGCCGCCCGTATATCACCCTGAAATGGGCAGAATCTGCGGATGGTTTCATTGATTTACACAGGAACGGAGGCAGCCCTGTCATCCTATCCACTCCGTTGACTTCCATGATGGTACATAAAAAGCGTGCAGAGCATGCTGCCATACTTGTAGGTACACGCACCGCCGAACTGGACAATCCCTCCCTTAATGTACGCAACTGGTATGGGCGTTCTCCCGTACGCCTTGTCATCGACCGGAGACTGAGCCTGTCACCGACGCTCCACTTGTTTGATGGCAACGTGCCTACACTCGTATTTACCGAACATCCCCATAATTCCCTTCCCGGCGTAGAATATCTTCCGATAAACTTCGGACAAGATATATTGCCCCAGATCATGCAAGTTCTGTACGAACGCAATCTCCAATCCCTTTTAGTAGAAGGCGGGAGTACCTTACTGCAATCTTTCATTGATGCCAGCCTCTGGGATGAAGCCTTTGTCGAAGAGAGTCCCATTCATCTGACATCCGGTGTTAATGCACCTAAAATGAACGATAAAAATAGTTATGTCAACGAACAATATTTCGGTAGAAGTATACGGCATTACACTACGGCAAAATAGCGCGAATTACCTCATTTTGATGCTTTTTTATCGAGAAAAACGGGCATATTATCTATAATTTTATATAAAACTTGCCTGTTATGCTGTTTATCGAGAAAAATGTTCCTATTTTTGCAACTTGTAAATAAACACTATCTTTAGAAATGAGAATAAAGTTTTTATCCGTAATCATGAGTTTTCTTCTTATGTCGATTGCCATAAGTTCGTGCCTTAACTCAGATGATAATTATGAATACAGTTCCGACGCAACGATACGTGCCTTTGGTCTTGACACCATAAAAAAAGGTATATATTATAAGTTTACGATTGATCAACTGAAAAGAGAAATTTATAATGTTGACTCACTTCCTGTTGGATCAGACACTATCATAGACAAGATATTGATTGACACACTCAATGTTACAGGCTGGGTTACATCCGGTTTACAAGATACACTATTCAACAACCTTACTGACTCCGTTGACCTGAGAGAACCGATCACTCTGAAAGTACATGCAGCCGACAGAGTTACTACCCGTGAATATAAAATCACAGTAAATGTTCACAAGCAAGATCCGGATTCGCTAATCTGGAGAGAAATGTCATCATTGCCAACTTCCCCTGCCGCCAACAAGCAGAAATCAGTAATTCTTAAAAATGATGCCGAAGAAGAAAATCTATTTGTCTATACTTCTACAACATCAGCATACCGCAGTTCATTAGGAAATCCAGCCTATTTATCTTGGAATGCCATCGAAGTTACGGGCATGCCGGCCAATGTCGACTTGGGATCTATTGTAAGCTTCAAAAACCAACTTTTTGTAGCAGCCCCAAATGGAGATATATTCTGCTCCAATAATGGAAGTACATGGGTAAATGCCGGTATACAGGAAGTGAAGGAGAACAAGGAAGTACAAAACATGCAAATGAGCATACTGGTTGCTACACTTAAAGCTGATGCACTAACAGGCATATCAGAGGAAACCTTAATCGGTATTCTTCTGGATGGAGGCCAGAAATATTTCTGCATAAGTACTGATGGTAAAAACTGGACCAGAAGCAAAGAAACAGTATCCAATGATTTCCCAGTAAAAGACATATATGCTACTGTATTTACGAATGCAAGCGGCATCAAGCAAACAGTAGTAGTGGGTAAAACAGAAACATCAGCCAAAGCAGTAGTTCCTTGGTTCACAATGGATGGGCTGACATGGGCTGACATGAGTACTCCAAGCGATTTCTACTGTCCGGCTATGGAGAACCCGGCTATCATGTATTATGGAGGCCTGTTTCACATGATGGGTGGAAAATTTGAAACTATCTATTCCTCACGAGTAGGTATCGCCTGGAATGAATCTGCTGAGAAGTTCAAGTATCCAATGAAAAAGATAGTAACTCCGGGAGAAGATGAAGACGATGAAGAAGAAGTTACATACGAAAGCCTCTTCAAGGACAAAGGAGATTATTCTTTGACTATCGATAAGAATCATTATATTTGGATTGTATGGAACGACGGTAGTATATGGCGAGGTCGTCTAAACAAACTGGGTTTCAAGATACAATAATAAAATAGTCTATTTTCCGTTTCCCTAATAAATAAGGAACATAAAGAGAACGGTATGACTATTGCAAGGAATATAAAGATAGTGTTTTTTCTGCTCATGTTTCCCTTCTGTTGCGCCATTGCGCAAGAGGAATATACTTGGGAACTGGGAGGAGCCATTGGAGGAAGTTTTTATATGGGAGATGCGAATAGCAGTACCCTGTTTAAGAACACAGGAATAGCGGGAGGTTTCATTGCCCGATACTTACTGAATCCACACATGGCTATAAAAGGTAACCTGACAGCCGGCAGGATTTCCGGCGACACGAGAGATTTCAAAAATGCGTATCCCAATGAAGAGTATGCCACCTTCAAACGGACTATATTCGATTTAGGAGCGCAATTTGAATATAACTTTTTGGGATATGGTATTGGTAACACGTACCGGGGTGACCGTCGGTTTACACCTTATATATTAGGTGGATTAGGTTTTACGTTTGCACCAAAACCTGTAAAGACGATCTTTACAATGAACATTCCTATTGGAGTGGGAGTAAAATACAAAGCAACCCCGCGCATCAATATAGGATGTGAGTTTACGATGCGGTTCAGTCTTAGCGATCAGTTGGATGTTACCCAACGGGAAGGCTTGCAGCTGGAAGATCCGTACCAGATAAAAGGAAAAGGTTGGAAGAATAAAGATAGTTACGCATTTACTGTTTTTTTCATCACCTACGACCTCTTCCCAAGATGTAAGGAATGTAACAACTAAAAAAAGATGCAATATAAAGAACAAATTGATTTGAGCCGGATACCCCAGCATGTGGCGATTATCATGGACGGCAACGGACGATGGGCGAAGCAGCGTGGACACGAACGCAGCTACGGACATCAGATCGGTGCAGAAACCGTTCATGTGATAGCCGAAGAAGCCGCCAGGCTGGGCATCAGATATCTGACCCTATATACGTTCTCAACCGAAAATTGGAACCGTCCTACAGACGAAGTTGCTGCTCTGATGAGCCTTCTTTTCGATTCCATCGAAGAAGATACATTCATGAAGAACAACATCAGTTTCCGGATTATCGGAGATATAGAAAAGTTACCCGCAAATGTACAAACCCGTTTATACAATTGCGTAGAACATACATCTAAGAATACAGGCATGTGCCTGGTACTTGCTCTTAGTTATTCTTCACGTTGGGAAATAACAGAAGCCAGCCGGCAAATAGCTGTCTTGGTACAGAAAGGAGAATTGACACCCGAACAAATCAACTGCGATTTAATGTCGAAGCACCTGACAACCGGCTTCATGCCTGATCCCGACTTGCTGATACGTACCGGTGGAGAAATCCGCCTGAGCAATTACCTACTTTGGCAATGCGCGTATTCGGAACTTTATTTTTGCGAAACCTATTGGCCTGACTTCCGGGAAGAGGAACTTCGCAAAGCCATCTGCGACTACCAGAGACGGGAACGCAGATTCGGTAAAACCAGTGAACAAATCAGTTAAACTCAAACATATTTAATCCAAAACATAAATGCACTATCGTATTTTCTCTATACTCACAGCGTTTATCTGCCTCTTTGGTTGTGTATTGACAAGCGCGGCTCAAGATGCCAATGGCACCGATGACGACGCAGCAAAGCCGGTTATTCTCTACTCGGGAGCACCCAAAAAGTATGAAATTGCAGAAATTAAAGTAGAAGGAGTAAAGAACTATGAGGACTATGTACTGATCGGACTTTCCGGTTTGTCTGTAGGCCAAACGATTACTATCCCGGGTGAAGAAGTCACTCAGGCTTGTAAGCGTTACTGGCGTCATGGCTTGTTCTCCAATGTTCAGATCACCGCAGACAAGATAGAAGGTGACAAGATTTGGTTAACAATTCATCTGACTCAACGCCCTCGTGTCTCTGAAATCCGCTATCACGGAGTGAAGAAATCAGAACGTGAAGACATCGAGAGCCGGATCGGTATGATCAAGGGGGGACAGGTGACACCCAATGTCATCGACCGTGCCAAGACTCTGATCAAACGTTACTTTGACGACAAGGGCTTTAAGAACGCAGAAGTTATCATCTCACAAAAAGACGATGTATCCAACGAAAACCAAGTAATCGTGGATATTGATATCGACAAAAAAGAGAAGGTAAAAGTGCATGAAATCACCATCGTTGGTAATGAAGCGATCACAACCAAGAAGTTGAAACGCATCATGAAGAAGACCAACGAAAAGAATAAACTGCTCAACCTGTTCCGTACCAAGAAGTTCGTGGAAGAAAACTTCGAGGCAGACAAACAGTTGATCATCGATAAGTACAACGAGTTGGGTTATCGCGATGCCATGATTGTAGAAGACAGCATCAAACCGTATGATGACCGCACCGTGGATATCTTCATGAAGATTGATGAAGGAGAGAAATATTATCTGCGCAATGTAACGTGGGTAGGTAATACTCTGTATCCTTCCGAACAATTGAACTTTATGCTTCGTATGAAGAAAGGTGACGTATACAACCAGAAGTTGCTGGAAGAACGTACCATGTCAGACGAAGACGCTATCGGTAATCTCTACTATAACAACGGTTATTTGTTCTACAGCCTTGAACCCGTAGAAGTGAATATCGTAGGAGACTCTATCGACCTCGAAATGCGTATTTTCGAAGGTCGTCAGGCTACCATCAATAAGGTCAGCATCAATGGTAACGACCGTTTGTACGAAAACGTTGTTCGTCGTGAACTCCGTACCCGTCCGGGCGACCTTTTCAGCCGTGAAGACTTGATGCGTTCTATGCGTGAAATCCAGCAGATGGGACATTTCGACCCGGAACAAATCAAACCGGATATCCAACCAAGACCGGAAGACGGAACAGTGGATATAGGTTACGATCTGGTATCCAAAGCTAACGACCAGGTAGAATTCTCTGCCGGTTGGGGACAAACCGGTATCATCGGTAAGTTGAGTTTGAAGTTCACCAACTTCTCACTTGCCAACTTACTGCATCCGGGTGAAAATTATCGTGGTATCCTGCCACAGGGTGATGGTCAGACTTTGACCGTCAGCGGACAAACCAATGCCAAGTATTATCAATCCTATAGCATTTCATTCTACGATCCATGGTTTGGAGGCAAACGTCCGAATGCATTCTCTCTGTCAGCATTCTATTCTGTACAGACAGACATCAGTAGCCGTTACTACAACTCAGCATACATGAACAGCTACTACAACAGTATGTATAGTGGTATGTATGGTTACGGTATGTACAACTACGGCAACTACAATAGTTATGAAAACTATTATGACCCTGATAAGTCTATCAAGATGTTCGGTGTAGCCGCTATGTTCGGTAAGCGTTTGAAATGGCCGGATGACTACTTCCAGTTCACTGCTGAGTTATCCTACCAACGCTATATCCTGAGCGACTGGCAATACTTCCCTGTTACAAATGGTAAGTGTAATAACCTCAGCATTAACCTGACTTTGTCTCGTAGTTCTATTGATAACCCGATTTATCCTCGTTCAGGTTCTGAATTCTCATTGTCTGTACAGTTGACTCCGCCGTACTCACTGTTCGATGGAACTGACTACAGCAAATACAGTACCAGCAATCAGGATGATATGAACAAGATGCACAAATGGATTGAATACCACAAATGGAAATTCAAATCTAAAGTGTACATCCCGTTGATGGACCCGATAGCAGTTAAACGTACTCCGGTATTGATGGGGCGTGTTGAATTCGGTTTGTTAGGACATTACAACAAGTATAAGAAGTCTCCGTTCGAAACATTCGACGTGGGTGGTGACGGTATGACCGGCTACTCCAGCTACGCTACGGAAAGTATCGCTCTTCGTGGTTATGAAAACAGTTCATTAACCCCTTACGGCTACGAAGGTTATGCGTATACCCGTCTCGGACTTGAGTTAAGATATCCGCTGATGCTGGAAACAAGTACCAGTATTTATGCGTTAGGTTTTGTAGAAGCCGGTAATGCATGGCACGATGTAAAGAACTTTAATCCGTTCGAATTGAAACGTTCTGCAGGTATTGGTGTCCGTATCTTCCTGCCGATGATCGGTATGATGGGTATTGACTGGGCTTATGGTTTCGATAAAATACGTGGTTCGAAAGATTACGGTGGCAGTCAGTTCCACTTTATCTTAGGACAGGAATTCTAATTGTATCACAAAAACCAAACGTTATGAGAAAGTCTGTTTTATTAATGATCTTGCTGTTTGCCGTAGGCATGACAGCCAGTGCACAAAAGTTTGCCTTGATTGACATGGAGTATATTCTGAAAAATATTCCGGCATACGAACGTGCTAACGAACAGTTGAACCAAGCTTCCAAGAAGTGGCAAAGTGAAGTAGAGAAAGTTGCCGAGGAAGCCAAAACGTTGTACAAGAACTATCAATCGGAAGCCGTCTTCCTTTCTGAAGAACAAAAGGGAAAGAAAGAGGAAGCGATTGTCGCTAAGGAGAAAGAAGCCGCTGAACTTCGCCGCACTTATTTCGGACCTGAAGGGGAATTATTCAAGAAACGGGAAAGTCTGATGCAACCCATTCAGGATGAGATTTATAATGCGGTTAAAGAAATATCGGAGCAGAAAGGATATTCGGTAGTTGTAGACCGGGCATCCGCAACAAGCATTATTTTTGCTTCTCCGCGTATTGACATCAGTAATGAAGTGCTTGAGAAGTTAGGATATTCAAATTAATTTCATACATTTGCTAGTCGAATATAGGCGGTATCTCAATATTAAAAATAAGCTGGCTTATTTTGTTTTACATTTGCTTTGCACTATATTTGCACCAAACAACGACTAATTATTAAAATAAACAATAAACATTATGCTTAAAAAAATCGCACTACTCGTAGTACTATTCGCCCTTCCGTTAGGAGCGATGGCACAGAAATTTGCTCACATGAACTCTCAGGAGGTTATTGTTGCTATGCCGGAATATACTAAGGCACAAGCTGACCTCGACGCTATGTCAAAACAGTATCAGGAAGAAATGCAGCGTTCTCAAACTGAATTCAATAAGAAAGTTCAGGAATTCCAGCAACAAGCAGACTCTCTGCCGAAGAATATTGCAGAAAGACGCCAAAAAGAATTGCAGGACATGGCTCAAAGACAAGAAGAGTTCCAACAAGACGCTTATCAAAATATGCAGAAAGCACAGCAAGAAGCTTTAGTGCCTATTTATAAAAAATTGGATGAAGCTATTCAAGCTGTAGGTAAAGCAGAAGGTGTAATCTATATCTTCGACTTGGCTCGTACACCGATACCTTATGTAAGTTCAGAAAGTGTAGATGTTACAGCTAAAGTAAAAACCCAGTTGGGCATCAAATAAGAAAGACTAATCGTTTAAAGATAGAAAAAGGCGTGGACTGTATACAGTTTACGCCTTTTTCTATCTTTAAAGAAGATAAGCTGCATCTCAGCAGAACTTTTTCATGCAAGCATGAAAGTTCTGCATCCGATTTGCATTATCTTTGCAACGTGTACTAAGCTTTTCCAGTATGAAACAAGAATTACCTACTATTCCCGGCCCCATCGGTGTATTCGACTCCGGATATGGCGGACTTACCATTCTGAGTAAGATACGTGAAGCCTTGCCCCAATATGACTATATCTATTTAGGAGACAATGCACGTACTCCCTATGGCACACGATCTTTCGAAATCGTATATGAATTCACCCTACAGGCAGTCACTAAACTGTTTGAAATGGGATGTCATCTTGTTATCCTGGCTTGCAATACGGCGTCTGCCAAAGCATTACGCAGCATACAGATCAATGATTTACCCGGAATGGATCCGGCACGCCGTGTATTGGGTGTCATCCGCCCTACCGTTGAATGTATAGGGAGTATTACACAGAGTCGCCATGTCGGTGTTCTTGCCACAGCAGGAACCATTAAATCAGAATCCTACCCGTTGGAAATTCATAAGCTTTTCCCGGATATTCAGGTAGCAGGTGAAGCCTGTCCGCTATGGGTATCTCTCGTAGAGAACAACGAAGCGGAAGGAGACGGGACAGATTATTTTGTTCGTAAATATATCAACGAACTTCTGGCGAAAGACGCACAAATTGATACTGTGATTCTTGGTTGTACTCATTACCCCTTACTTCTACCTAAAATTAAAAAACACATGCCAGACGGAATTACCACCGTGGCACAAGGCGAACTGGTAGCCGACAGCTTGAAAGACTACTTCCACCGACATCCGGAAATGGATGCCAAATGTACAAAAGGTGGAAACTGCACTTACTACACCACGGAAGCAGAAGAAAAGTTCATTGAATCGGCATCCACCTTCCTGAAAGAGGCGGTAACCGTACAACGAATAGAACTATAATCATCAATATTTACCGGAAAACAAACCTTTTCTCCAAAATACTTGTTATATTTGAAGAAGATAAGCTGCATCTCAGCAGAACTTTTTCATGTAAACATGAAAGTTATGCATTCGATTTGCATTATCTTTGTAATATTAAACCTATTAATACTTACCATTATGAAATCAACAGACTATAGCCGCACAGTTGAAGTGTTCAAAGGATCACCGTGGGAAGCAGAACTTGTTAAAGGTCTACTCGAAAACAATGGTATAGCAACTATTATCAAGGACGGGCTTATGAGCACCATCGCTCCTTATATAGCACCGGATGTAACCATTCTCGTCAGTGAGGAAAGATACGAAGATGCCATGGAGATAATTCGTGAGCGCGACAAAGGAAAAGACGAAGAATAACCTTTTCACCCTCCTACTCAAAACCACATAAGAACGATATACAACACATGGAACAACAATTTTCGAGAATAGCTGTAAAAGTAGGCAGCAATGTCTTGACGCGCCGTGATGGTGCTCTGGACGTAACACGTATGTCTGCCTTAGTCGATCAGATAGCCGAACTGCATAAAACAGGAGTAGAAATTATACTTGTCTCATCCGGAGCCGTAGCTTCCGGACGTAGTGAAGTGCATTCTGCCAAGAAATTGGATAGTGTAGATCAGCGTCAGCTTTTCTCTGCCGTCGGGCAGGCTAAACTTATCAACCGTTATTACGAACTCTTTCGGGAACATGGCATTGCTGTAGGGCAAGTGCTGACTATGAAAGAGAATTTTGCAACACGCAGGCATTACCTCAATCAAAAGAACTGTATGACGGTAATGCTGGAAAATGGGGTCATACCTATTGTCAACGAAAACGATACAATCTCTGTAAGTGAACTGATGTTTACGGACAATGATGAGTTGTCCGGTTTGATAGCATCCATGATGGATGCACAGGCATTGATTATTCTAAGTAACATCGACGGTATTTATAACGGTTCTCCTGCCGATCCCACTTCTGAGGTCATCCGGGAAATCGGCCAGGGGAAAGATCTTTCTTCTTATATACAGACTTCCAAATCCAGCTTCGGCCGTGGCGGAATGCTTACCAAAACCAATATCGCCCGTAAAGTAGCCGATGAAGGTATTACTGTTATCATCGCCAATGGTAAACGGGATAATATTCTTGTCGATTTGATTCAACATCCTGAAAGTACTCTCTGCACTCGCTTTATACCTTCTGCCGAACCTGTATCCAGTATAAAGAAATGGATTGCTCACAGCGAGGGTTTTGCCAAAGGCGAGTTGCACATCAATTATTGTGCTACGGAACTGCTTTTTTCGGATAAGGCAGTCAGCATTCTGCCTGTAGGCATTACCGACGTCATCGGCGAATTTGAGAAGGATGATATTGTGCGGATTGTTGACTTCGGAGGTAAACCCATTGGTGTGGGCAAAGCAAACTGCGACTCCACACAGGCCAGAGAAGCAATGGGAAAGCATGGCAAGAAACCGGTAGTACATTACGATTATCTATATATAGAATAGAAGAAAGGCACTATACACAATATTTTGTATAGTGCCCTGCCACTGTAAAGGAAAACATAATAAAACAAATCATCCTTTGCCTTTTGTACACTTCTTTTTTCTAATCACATCATTTTCAATGATATAAAAACAGAAAGTGTACAATTTACATATTCGTATTTTTTAACTATTCATTCTACTTCTTACAATCCATATTTCTTTTTTTCCCTTTCTCTTTTTCTTCTTTCTTCTCCTTCCATGTAATCCAAGAGAAGCTTGGTGAGAGTCTTCAGAATACGTCTCACTATTCTGGCCCCTTCCTCGCTTAATAACTTTTTTTCGCCAGAACAGCACAAAAAGCATCCATACTCCTCAACTCTTTTAACTCAGCAATATTAATTTTAAGTCGCTCTTCCAAAACTTAATCAGTCTATCCTGTTGCTACATTTTATTTCAGTTTGCATCAGGTTAAGCTCGGGATATCCACAAAGGATAGACAGGGGAAAGACCTGTAGTATACACAATGGCTACTTTTATGCACAGAGAAAATTATATATTATCAGTTACAGCAATTCTTATGATTTTGTATGAATTACTATAGTTAAAATAATTAATTTGCAAAAGTAATAAAATTTAGTTTCCTAACACACTTATTTGCTTACTCTCTGCAGGCAATTTATAATAAAAGCCTACACTAAAATTATATAGCGGATATTTCTTTCCATAAATTACTTTTCCTTTTCGTTCTCTCGGCTCATAGTCAGGACGAAGTCTTGTCTCAAAGCTATCGCGTGGATGTATAAAAGTACCGTTTTTATGCACCTCATCCAAATCTTCGTATTTAAAGAAAGCCTTGTACGGATCGCTATCACGTAAATTCCCATGTCCTTGCAGTCCATCTTTCCCCTTCGGGCGGTCTTCTATAAATGAACGGGTACCGGCATACACCACAATGACATCTCCAACTAAGGGTTGCTCACAGGTCAATACCACATCATCACCGTCTATCTCTACCTGCTTTATGATTTGTTTGTTTTCCTGACGGTAATCACGCAAGTATATTTCAAAACCGTAATCCTTGATTTTGGGTACCAAATTAACATCGAATACCAACGGACGAACCGGTACATGACACTTGATACGTATTTGGGTAGGCAGTGTTTCTCTCGCAATTACCGTCGGTTGCAACGGCTGGAATGGCTTGCCCTGTACTTGAGATTGATAATACACTTTCCCCAGCATCTCACCAAACCAGCGATATCCATTACTGTCAAGATGTCCGCCTCGGTCGGTCATCGGGTAAATGGGACCCGCACAGATAATGTCATCATATTCGTTGGCCGCTTCCAGTTGAGCCATTGAGATTGATAATGTATCCCGCATATATTGCGCACCCGTCTGATAAGTGATAAACACCGGTTTATCGGTCTGACCATACTGTCGCTGTATGTCTTTCTGCATATTATTCTTTATATTCACAAGCAGCTTCTTATACTCCCGTTTTTCAGTTGTATTGGGCACATTAGCGCGTAGTCCCTTTTCCGGATTCGGATCATAGTTGAACTCGCCTTGCATTCAGAAAATTGCAGGACAAATAATTTTCGCATCCGTTTGTGCGGCTATTCGGGCTACCGATTGCAATGAGGTTACAAACTCTTTATATGCCGTACGCGTCTCCGATTCTTTGGAAAGTTCTTCTACGCTTGCTCCGCTCACTCCTACCGAAGTGGCTAGAATACGGGGCATCTTGGGTTGTTTTAACCGGAGGTGATTGACGGCACCCAGTAAAGGACATTCGGCTATAGTGCCAGCTCGCCTGCTCTTGAAATGTTTCTCATGGGCAAAAGCCTCGGAAACAGTTCCCACCAATGGTTCAAACTTAAGTTCTCCTGTATTTCCATAATTTATCCACACTTGGTTGCCCAGCATATAATTACCTTTGAAATGTTCCGTTGAGATAACCGGATAGGACTGATGTCCCGTTGACAGGCTCTGCCCGTTCATAATGAAGTGTATGAAAGTTCTATCTTTATCTTTCTCAGAAGCAAACAAAGAAGTACAGCAAAATAAGATACTGCACAACTCAATTACAAATATTGTAGTTCTCATTTCTTATATATACCATAATATGGTAAGAATAGATAATCTGTAGAGTATCTATTCTTACCAATCATCTATTTTCTTTATTTCATTATACCTACTTTATTTAAGGTGTATGCTCGCACGCTGATCATTGAGTATATACAAACTCTCTAAATGCTTGTTGATGATGGCTTCGCCACCTCCTACTTGTATACGGTTGCCACCCTCGGCACCAAAGCCTCCCAATGCCGCCGAGCGTACATCGGCTACATAGCCGGGTGAGCGTCCCTTCACATACGTATAGCCAAAGAAGAGAGGAGTCACATCGGCCAGTCTGGCTTTTGCCTTCCATTCCAATTGAAGTTGTACGAACATTTCACCCGGGCAAACGGCTATTGCAAAGTCATTAATGAGGAATGTAGCGATATGGACATTTACCTTACGGTTTTTGTCCGCGCGAGTAGAGAATTGCAACGAGTCTGTACGCATTTTGAAAGAGGTGTTATCACCGGAAGCATGTAATGCATTGGCAAGTTTAATTACTTCGATTCCGAGCAATTCTCCTGTGCGCTGAATGGGCTTGTAGTCTGTTTTGATAGGATCATTGGGACCTGAGCGTCGCCGGCTAATCATCAGCCCTTCCACATTACCACCGCCACCTGCTACAAAGAGGCAGACAGCTTTGTTACCGAACGCTTCTTCCACCTTCCTACAAGCATATCCGGGATAGTCGGCCGAAATTTCATAGCTGAAACAACCAAGGTCTGCATGCATGGCATAACTCATAACGATGGCACGTGCATTACCTTGCATATCTTCTACCTTAATTACGCCTACTTCGGGGTCAACCGGGCCGAAAGGTATCCGTTCGGGGTTTTCTACATTATAGTGTTCATCGCCTATCCACGATTCGCGAGCCTTACCGTCTTTACGGATAATGAGGCGATTGAAACCCAATTGCGGAAACGTACGCGTGCCGGCCGAGATACGTGCGGGGAACATATTGCCAATTGCTTCGCCCACTACCTTAATGATGCACTCTTCAAAGAACGGAGTGTGGTCAGGTTTCTTTTCACGAGGTCTGGCATCAGCCATGTTGGGATCTTCGTGAGTATGCGAAGCACAGATCAGCAACTGCGTGATGCCGTATTTTTCTTTGCAGACATCAGCCACGCGGTCGCTATAAAAATTAGCCAAGTCGACAGACACCTGTGCTACACGCATATCGCCTACCTCCATCACCAAAGCACGTGCATACACAGAGTCGTGTAGGGGGATGTTTTGTTTGGGAGTAATGTTTATTTTAGCCGTTCCGGCCATTAGCTGTCCTTCGGCAGCCTTGAGTGTGCCCGATAGAGCCAGACATCCACAGAGCAGGATGAAAAGGAATACTTTTTTCATGATTAAAATGTTATTATTCAGTTAATATTTCATATGACCTTGCAGATTGAGCATCTATCATGCAACCCCCAAAGTCTCATAATTCGGCTTAAAATCTGACGGGTTTACCGCTTTTAGCACTTTTGATTGCAGATTCTAATATTTCTACAACGATCAGGTTATTTTCCAATGAAGACAAATCATAAGGCTGTACCTGAATTTCCTTCCTAACAGCAGCTTTCAGGTAATAGAAAGAATCATTATAAGGCTCTTTAAGCTTGGGAGGCAATGTCGTTTTTTCTTTTCGATGGGTATAAACACGCATAGAACCCGGAGTATCCTGATAGATATATCCTTCGCTACCATAAATATGCATATCTTTCCGTCCCTTCGGCCAATTCCATGAGCCCATAATTTGTACGGTTGCAGAGGGGTACTCGACTAAAATTGTAGCATCGTCATCTACTTTCGGATATTTGTCCGGCTTAAGTTGTTTCAGAATGGCGTATACACTTTTAGGTCTTTCACCGTTCATCAGCCAGGTTACCAAGTTTGCGCCATAGCAGCCAAAGTCTATTACGGCTCCACCTCCATTCAACTTCGGATCGGTCAGCCAGTCGGTGAACTCTTTTCCGCAACCTATTTCAATAGGGCCTTCATGCCCGTCGTACACTTCAATACGATTTATCTTGCCTATTGCGTTTTCATTCTTTATTAACCGATAGGCTTCATGATTCGTATCATACCAAGTCGTTTCGTAGTTTGTCAGTAGCAGCGTATTGTTTTCACGTGCCAACCGAGCCATTCGATTCGCATGATTCATGTTGACTGCCAGAGGCTTTTCCACCATTACATGTATACCGCGCGGTGCGCAGGCTTCTACAATAGCCAGATGATCGTAGATAGATCCGTAAGCGACAACCGCCTCCGGTTTAGTCTTATCCAGCATTTCCTCCAAATCGGCATAGAAAAGAGAACTATCCACCTTTTTGCGCAACGGGTTATTGACTCTTAACTGTTCATCGGGTTCTGCCACTCCTACAATTTCGAAATCACCTCTTTCCAGCCGAATCAGCACTTCATGGAGATGTCCGTGTGATACTCCCGCTACACCCAGACGGAGTGGTTTCAATTCTTGAGCGTTCAGTGTAAAAGACAGACTAATAACAGACAAGCATAAGAAAAATGTCTTAAAGATGTTTTTTGTATTCATACCACATTATAAAGATAAAAGGTTTTTTATTTACAGCAACAATAATACGTGAGGAGTATTAATAAAATCATTAATTTCCTATTAACTCAAAAAGAAATTATCATTTTTTGTATGAACTAACCATCTACGGCAGACATTATATTGAACGTACATTAAAAACACAAGCCGCTCATAACAAGATATTATCAGCAGCTTGCAAATATCTCAGATTCCGACATTCCCTCAGTCCTCTCAACGGCGACGGGAAGCAGCCACAGGTTCAGTCGTATATTCCACTTTTGCAGTTTCATGAGGCAAGGCACGCATCTCTGTTGCAGGCTTTGTATCATCGTTCGAATTATCGGAAAGAGTTACTGCAAAAAGGGCTACTCCCGCATCCTTCGGCAAAGTCAGAGCCTTGGCATCCGGAGCAATATCAAGGCAGATTTTATACAAATAAGTATAAATATAGGACTCATTACCCCCCACCCGGCTACTGTGGCGATGCGTTCCGATATAAGCTATCGAAGCATCCTTCATATAGCCTTCACTTTCACCCGTCCATCCCCACTGACCTATAAATCCTGAGTAAAAGGGTACATTGACACTATAATCTTTCCCATCTACCTGGAACGAAGCTTTGCGGTCACCGTGTGACGAAGTCACCAGCAGGTAACATTTCGTATATCCGTGCTTCTCAGGAAGGGGTATTGTTTGCCCGTCGCAACGGATATAGTTATAGTCGGCAGGATTGTTTTCCATCCGGAACGTTACCCCCTCGGCTTCTACTACATCCGGCATCAGTTCGGCAGCAAAAGAATTGCCTTCTCCATCAAAATTCCCCGACATACTGAATTCGTCCGCTGTAAGAGCAGTCGCGTTACATTCAATATCTATAGAATGATTTTCTGGAATCTCGAGGCATGCATTTTCCTTAAGTCTCACACTGAAAGTGCGTGGTTGGAAAGCTGTCCCGCTAAAAACAATTTTGTCACCCTCATATTTTGTCTCGCCGACATACTCCTCGATACCGTTCACCTCACAAGCGCTCTCCACTGCACTTGCAAAAATGATTTCTGCATTTTCAAAATCTTTTCCATAAATTTCGTTCACCCTTACGATGTAGCTCTTACCGTCTTCCGCTTTCTTAACAGCCTTTATCGCTATGCCGGGCATATTGGTCTTGACGAACGATAACTTGCGTCCCAACGTTCCGGCATGTTTCGGAGTAGTGAAAGAAAGTAAGAGCTGATTGAATGCTTCAGCTTTCCATGCAGTCCCCGCTTCTGCAATATCGGACTTATGACCATATATGGAATAGCTAAAAGTATGATGCCCCATGTCCAGATGTTCCTGATGAGCCATATTGGGATCCTTGCCTACCGCCGGAGTATTCAAGAGAGTAAGCCTCAACGTATGGTTGTCCGGTTTATCCCATCCGTATTTGCTGTCGTTCATCACAGAAATGCCGTAACTGCCATCCGCAGACGTAATGTCGGCCCATTGCTGGGCTACCACCTCATACTTGTTATCTGTATTGCTGCCGCGTCCGATATAACCTATGCCAAGGTCGTATGTAGCTATTTCATTCGACACATTCATTGGGAACTCGGCTTTAAGGAGGGTATTCCTTTCGTTCCAGTCTATCTCGTTACGAATATCTATCCGGTCATCTTGTCCTCCTTCCGTAAGAGTTATATACTGTACGAAGTTGGAAGTGCCGTAAGTACGTTTCACTTTGAGTGAAGCACGTACCGGTCCGTTTTCCGCCACGGAAATCTCAACATTACCATTTACCGGCAACGGTGTCTGGTCAATCGTTTTCTTGAACAGCTCCCATGCCGGCCATGTGCGTGACTCACTAGGGGTGAAAAGCGCAAGGCGAAAAGCCTTACCTGGTTCCACCAACTCACGTCCGTTGCGTTTATCAGTTATCGAAGCGATGTCTCCGTTCTTGTCCAGTACAACTTTATAAATCGAATTCTCCAAAATATTACTTTCAGCTTTCAACTGCTTAGTACCGGATATTTTTCCGCTACGCACGTCGTAAACCGAAAAACTTACCGGATCCATATCCACCGGAAAAAGTACGGTAGCCTTACCGTTCTGCCATGAAAGAAGTTGCCCGAAAACCTTTTTCCCATTGGGGGCAACGGCTACTATGTCTTTCGGTTGCGAAGCCATATCCACTGTGGCTGTAACTATATCGCAACGGCTTTGGGCAACAGGATTATAAACCACAACCGAAATTCCTCTTGTCCGCGTATCAAGTGCCCTACTTACCGCACCGACCGCACCTGTAGTGATTTCTGCAAATTCCGACTGAGCAATAAGTTCATCATTCCATGAGAAAGTATAAGCGACCGGAATACTTGTACCCGTCAGGTCATCGTGGAATTGATGCCACAAAAACCTTTGCCACGATTCACGCAACGGCTCTTCGGGGTATGCCGCCCCTCCCAGCCATTCAGCCACTACTGAAGCTCTCTCAGCAGCATCGGCCAACAGTTCGTTGCGACGGTTGAAAAGTTTCATGGCTGCTTGAGATGTATAACAGCCTGTCGCATGTACATCCATAAGTAATTCCCCTTTGAAAACAAGCAGTTCCGGATGCTTTTCAAAAGGATAATAATCATCAAACAACTGCCCCGAACGTGCACTTATTATCTGCACCGGTCCCTCACCCTTCATTCCTGTTTCAACCGATCTTACGGAAGCAATTGTAGGCGAACCTCCACGGTCTCCGGCTCCATAATAATGGTAGACGGTATTATTAAGACCGTTTTTAGCTAAATCCACCAGTTTACCATTGTTACTCAACTCTTGTCCATCAAATCTAGAAACGTAGTCTTGGGCATGCGGCACCGCCATAATGCGCGCCCCGTCTATACCTTCCCACAACCCGAACATGAACGGTAGTTTGTGGTCACCATAAAACGGCAACTTGCGATGCTGGAGCTTCTGTGTGGAAAAACCAATGATACCAGAATGGGCAGCTATCGTGGGCAGGGTGTATCCGAAACCAAAACAGTCCGGAAGAAAAATATCATTTGATTTTTTACCAAATTCTTTCTTAAAGAATTCCTGTCCGTAAAGAAGATTACGGAAAAATGATTCCGGTGAAGGTATATTGGGATCAGTAGAATCCCATGAGCTCCCTGAAATATTCCAACGACCTGCCTTTATATAATTTTTCAGCCGTTCATACTCGGTTGGATAATACTCTTTGGCCCATTGGTAACGAACCGCTCCTTCGAAATTGAAGATATAACCGGGATAATGGTCGATCAGCCAGAAATTCTGAGTGAGTGTACGGTATAAATAATGGTCAATGGTTGTCTGTACAGTCCACAGCCACTGTGTATCAAGATGGGTATTGGAAACCATGTATGCTTTATATGGTTTCTGCGCATCAACATGGGTACTTATACCCAACACAAACAACAGGGGAAAAATCAGTTTTTTCATCATATCAAATTTAATAGTACATGGCAATCGAACTTTTATCTATTAACCACAAAGTTCCTTATCTGGCATTCCGTGCCCAATGAACGGGGATTCTTGTCGGACGAGATACGCAAGCGCAAGGTATGCTCAGTATCCTCCAACTCTGTCTCTAACATGTATACCCATGGAATATACAAGGCTGAGCTCCATGCCGTATAAGTATCCAGTTTCTTGAACGGAGCATTATCCACACTATATTCCAGTATGCCTGCCGACGGTCCGCAAACACAAAAAATCCCGATAGCCCTTCCTTTGAAAGAGAGTGTCAGCCGATCACCCGGACGTGCAGCTTCCAACATAGGAACATGCACAAATCCTTTCCGCTTTTCATATTTGTTATCCGGATTCCAATCGTCTGTAATCTTCCATCCACGACCAATACGCACACGACTGAGAGGGATGAAATGCCCTTTGGTATAACTGTATGGATCAAGTTGCGCAGCAGGAATCTCATGCAGTCGGCGTATACTTTCAGCATTTATTTCCCGTTGCATTTCATCCAGCAGATTACTAATGGCAGCAGTATAAACAGATTGCCCATAAGGATGGGGATGTGCGTATCCAAACTCTTTCCAAGTAAACTGTCCGTCCTGCAACCGTTCTGAAATCTCTTGTGCCAGGTTGACTGACGACACCCGATAATGATTGGCTACCCGCTCGTAATTTAGAATAGCATCCGGCATCTGCCGTCTGGCGATGATAGGCAGGAAACCGTCCGTTGCAAAATGAGTCAGCACAATATCGGTTTCCGGATTAACTTCCAAAGCATGACGGATTTCCCCCTCCACTCCACGCACCTGCTCCTCGGGCGTAAAACCATTTGTCATATCGTTCGCAGATCCATCAATGAACAGCAAATCTATTTTACCTTTCGACAATACATCGTTATCCAACCGGAAGGCTCCGGGTGTACTTCCTGTAGAACTGATACCGGCTTCTACGAACTCAAAAGTTGTAAAAGGGAAACGCTGTTGCAACTGTTGTTCCATCATGTCTTTCCACCCCACCATCTCTGTGATGGATCCACCGATAAAAGCTACCCTTCCCCGACGTTCCCGTTCAAACTTAATGAACGAGTTGTTCAGACTGCCACGAATGGTGTAGTGCTGGAACTTCTTATGTTCAGGCTGTTGGCGCATAATAAAATCGACTATAGGTTGAGGATCTTCAAGACTATGCGGATGGTGGTCGCATCCCGGTTTTATTATCAATTCCACATTTCCACCCAATGCCAGGTAACGTTTACGCATCACCATCATGTTCTCCTCAATCGGTACACTCCGGTCGCTGTCTCCACAAACACTGATAATGGGCACACCCGCTTTGGCCAACGGTTCCAGATTGTCTATGGGATTGCCGTCAAAACGATCAATGGTTTCTTCCGTCAGGTTCCATTCTTTCAACAAAGTTTTCCATGCTGCCTTATGCAATCTCTTCAGGCAAGTGAACACATCACTGAGTGGTGCATCAAGATAAAGGCAAGCAACGTTATCCGGGTTTTGAGAAGCCCAAATGACAGAATAGAGTCCTCCACGGCTAAACCCTTCCATTACTACTTTAGAAGAAAGCCCGTAATTCTCCACCATTTCCTTGTAGAAACGGTTACCCAATTCAATAGCCCACGGACTGGCATAATCATTTGTAACATCCAGATAAGCCACGTGGAAACCTCTTTCCAACAGGGCTTTATCCACAGCAGGAAACGCATCGAAGAAAGCCGGACGCCATATCCACGGATTACCGGCAGCAGCTTTTTGAGGCACAACAACAATAGCGTCCCGTCCCTGGAATTTAAAATCATAACGGTCTCCTTCATGCCATTTGCTTTTAGAAATACCGTTTTCTATTTTCCCTTGAACGGGAGTTGAGTAAAAGGATATTGCCAGCACCCAAAGCAGGCAAAAGAAATAAGGAAAACTTTTTATGTTCATAGCATTCTCATATACAGGTTATTAAAGAGAAAACCGAAGGACGAAATTATTTCTTCCAGCTTACTGTATGGAAAGAGTGAGGTGGCAGAGTCAATGTAACTTTCTGTCCCCCTATTTCAATGCTCATCGTCTCTTCTGTATCAGTCACATTGGCAACAATCACACTGACCGTACCATCCGGATTTACGAAAGCCAACATATTTTTATCTGACGGTGTTTCCAGCCTATAAGCACCTGTCTGCACAAAATGCCCTAAATGCTTCATCAGATAGAATTCCGGATTATACTTCACGGTTTGTTGCTTCTTGTCAATGGACACCATAGAATTCTGATTCCATCCCCAAGGACTGATGCCCGGAGTAGGAAGAATCATATTCCAATAGTGATAAGAATTGATGCCATTACTGAAATAGTGCTTCATCAGGTTCCATGTATATTCAGCATAATCCCATGAATTTGCTCCGTTACCACATTCTGTCTCGGTTTGCATCAAGTTCAGATTAGGATATTCACAATGGATAGTCGGAATAGCTTTCTTACCATCCCACTGGAAGCCAACGCCTTTAATGTACTTAGCTGCCTGTTCATCCCGCAAAGCAGTGCGCACATAATCCGGATTGGACGTATTGATAGTTCCAAAATAAATATCAGTTTTGATATTTTCCCGCTCAAAAGTCGGTCCCAGATAATGCCCCAAGAAAAAAGTCAGATCTTCCGTGCGCCATTTACAACTGGGAAAGACCTGGTTGGAACAAGGCTCATTCTGGACATGAATACATTCCAGTGGCAATCCTTCGGCTTCATAGGCTTTGATAAAACGTGCAAAGTAATCGGCATACGTTTTCAGATATCCTTCCTCCATCCGGAAACCTGTACTGAACTCTGTTATAGCCTCGCGCGGAAGTAATCCATTCACATCTTTCTCTCCAGACGGACGAACCGCAGAAGCATAATGATTATTCGTCTTCATCCAAGCCGGAGGACACCAGGGAGAAGCCCAAATACGCAAGTCAGGATTTATCTGACGGGCAGCTTTAATATAAGGAATCAGAATATACCTGTCACGGTCGATATTGAAATTCACCAGGTTAAAGTCTCCCGCAACATCCGCAGAAGAGTAGAAACTCAGGGCAAAGTCATTGGCCCCCATCGGAAGACGGCAATAGTTAAAGCAAGCTCCATCTTTGCTGAAGATAGCTTGAAGAACAGCTTCACGATCTTCAGCCGACAAAGCATTCAGCGCATCCCACCCCATTTCATTGAAGCAGCCGCCTATACCCATAATCAACTGTAAGCGTAGAGTCGGGTCAAGCACGATCTCTGCTCCGGTAGTTACACGTTCCGGCTTTACCTTTTGTTTCACCCACGGAGAAGTCTGAGTGGTAGTATACCACTCGACTTTCTGCGCTGAAACAGTTCCACTCAACAGGAACAATAAAATCAGACTTATTAACCTCATAATCTATCTCATTTTCTTTGTTTCACCATCTGGATAGTTCCATCTTCATTGTAATAAAGTTTATCCACACAAATAGAACGTAGCCAATCATGATTGGATAAAGCACTGTTGTGATAAAATGCAAACCACTGACCTTTATATTCTACGATAGAGCCATGATTGGTATAGCTATCGGTAGGCTCCATATAGATACCCATAGATTTCCAGGGACCGAGCGGGTTATCACTGATAGCATAACGCATACGGTTGTCGCCTTTCACGCCGTCGTTCCAGTTTTCATCGTGGTTATCGGAATAAGAGAAATAGTATTTTCCATTATATTTATGAACCCATGTAGCTTCGTGAAAGTCTTCCAGACCTTCCATTTCCTTCATTTCTCCATCCAGTTCCACCATATTATCTTTCAGCTTACCGCCTTTACAAATCCGGCCGCCACCGTTATAGATATAAGCCTGACCGTCATCATCCACAAATACACAAGGGTCGATCAACGGGTCCATTCCTTCAATATATCCCTGCACAGTAAAGTTAGCAGCCGGTTCTTTGCTGGTAGCTACACCGATCTTCCAACTATTATTCCATTTCGTGTCACTGGGATGCGGGAAATAGAAATAATACGTACCATCTTTGTAAGCACAGTCGGGAGCCCACATAAATCCGCCTTCTTTGCGCCCCCAGGGAACTTGTGATGAATTCAAAATTTCACCATGATCTGTCCAATTCACCATATCATCTGTAGAGAATACATGGTAACGGTCCATCAAATCGCAACCACGTGGAGGATCGATATCATGAGAAGCATATACATACAAACGTCCATCCGCCCATACATGTGCCGAAGGATCGGCTGTGTACATATGCGTGATAAATGGATTGGGAGCCATACTGTCAATACCAACTGTTTCTTCTTTTGCCGAATTACTTCTAGGTGACTGACAAGAGAACATAGATCCTACCAGGAATAATGCAAAAATAGAATAAAAATGTTTTTTCATAAGTAATGTGTTTTATATTAGTAATTAATAGCAACCGTTGCTATCGATAATCGATTGTAGCTTTATAAGTTTTCCCTTTCTTCAACTGAATAGTACGATCATACGTCTGACCGGCTTTCATTCTTATTTTCCGGTCTTTCGCTGAATACAAGGTTACAGACACCTTATTTTGTGAAAGATTCCATGAAAGATGTTCGATGGTAACTCCGCAACGAGTCTTTATTCCACCAATGCTACCTTGCCGGATACCATCCACCAAAGCTGGTAATAAATCAACACCTTCTTCATTGGAGCCAACCAGCATTTCTATCAGTACCCCGGGTACGGAATGACAAACATCAGTACAGAAAGTACCATGGTTCGGATAATGTGCGGTAGACAAACTGTTATAATAGAAATCCTTCTGAGTAAGCGTCATCATTTTCTTCTTTAGCGAAGAGGCATCATGCAGTCCGGCAGCAATCAAGGCAGCGTGAAGATAGCCGTGACCGGCATTCTCGTAATTGTATTGATCACGCATTTGCAATGCCCTGTGAGCAGCCTTGTAAAGTTCCGGTGTCTTATCTTCCGAGAATTCCCGATAGGGCCATACCATCATCAAATGACTGGAATGACGATGATTATAGCTCTCTTCAAGTCCCGACCAGCCCCACTCTTTGATGGCGCCATCCTTATTAATCCGATAGGGAGGCAATTCATTCAATAAGCGTTGCCAACGGACTTTACCACCATTTATACCCTGTTCTTCACCCAATAAATCGCATACCTTAACCAATGTAGACAGCAGGAAACGGGCTCCGGAAAGATCAAAAGCGGAATTATTAAGCAAAGATACCCGCAAATTGGACGGCTGGTTTTCCGGTGAAACAGATCCTGCAATAATGTAGTGTCCTTCCTCATCCTTGTACTTCAGGAAGTCTTCATAAAAATCTCCCATACACTTCAGCAAAGGGAACAAACGATTTTTCAGGAAGCCTTGATCTTCCGTTATCAGATAGTGTTCCCAGAAAGGATAAAGTAACCAGGCTTCTTCACCTGTCGCATAATGGTAAGGGTAGAAATCATTGATAGAGGCCATTAGTCCTGAAGAAAGTCCGGGTGTGTTTCCACAGGCCAACATTCCCCGACAACCCAATAGTTTGGCAGCATTGGTTTCAAAGTCTTTCCGCCACACCTCATTCAGATGGAAATAGCCTTCCATCACTTCAGGCATGGCACCCGTATTGCCACCACTGACTTGCAGATTCAGATTGGCATCCAAATGATAGTAACCACCCCATCCGGCATTACAGTCGCCAGTCCAGATTCCCAACAAATCAGGAGGAGTCAGTTCGTTTCCAGAAGATAGGAAATGATACCTTCCGGCATCAAAGATACGCTCCCACAAAGCCAGTACAGGCTGGTCGGTATTCTTTTGCTTCTCCAACAGCTCTTCGTTAGATAGTGAGCGTTCCTGAGGAGTCGCGCCCAAATCAATCCGCACCCGATTATAAATAGAGGTGTGGAGAGCTTTATGAGCTTTCAATAATCCATTATAATTGGCACGAATCGCATCGAGTCCTTTTTTCAGAAGTCCTTTATTCCATTCAGCCCCGCAATTCTCCGGATACTTTTGAGTTCGGGACAGTAAAAGGATTTCCGAGGCATCCTTTATGTATAAGGTATCGTTACGCAAAAAAGAAGAGCCTCCTTTCTGTTTCACGCGGATACCTCCTTCATAGCCTATGGTATCCATAGGTGCGGCATAGTTCACACGGATATTCAGATAGTCTTTCGTATGCAGACATTTTGTTTTCAGTCCTTTCGGGAAATTCATCTCTGCGGGCATTTGCAAACTGATGGCACAATTTAGTTTACCAGCAGAGGATGCCTGTAGCTCGAAGACTGCAACATCGGCATCTCTTGAAACAAACGACCGACGCTTCCATGCTCCACGCTCATCACTCCACTGGACAGTAATTTCACCGGTTTCATAATTACAAATACGGCGATAATCTCTTACCGCTCCGGAAGCATCCATATCTATTTTAAGTGCAAAGCCCGGATGTCTTCCATCCTCTCCCCCGTCCTGCCAATGCGAGGTACGGACAGCCAAATCATTCGCTTCTTTAAACTTCCCGGTTGCGCAGTACTTCTTTATCAAATCGAGCGTATCACGGGGAACCTCCGCAAACGTGCGCGGGTTCTGCCGTGGAAAGTTGAAAGAGCGATCATTGAATACCACCGTTTCGTGCAAAGGATTTCCAAAAACCATGATACCCATCTTACCGTTACCTGCCAGCAGAGCTTCCTGCCACTTCGCATAAGTCTCAGGAAAATGAATGGAATATCCTTGACGTACAGCCGACTGAGCGCATACTCCCAGCGATGCTATACCGATTAATATGGAGTATAGTATCTTTTTGTTCCACATAATGACCTTATTTATTTCAGTGTGAGTAATCTGCTGCGCTTTAAATTATACCCTTCAGCAGAAATGGCGACTTTTCCCCGGGATACATATTCCACCGTTACCGTTCTCTTCTCTCCCGGTAACAGGTTAAAATAGCCGTCGGAAGCATAAGCCGGCAAAATACGTTTATCTGTATCCGCCTCACGGACATTGAGTTTCAGAGCGAGGGCAGGCATTGCTCCGGTGTTCTGTAATTCTATTTGTATCTGACTCTCCTTTTGCCGGATTAGTTTACAGTTTATGGAAGCTTCTTCCAAAGCATTGAATCCCTGGAAATCACCCTCACCGTTATCTTGCCAATAATCATTGATCGAAATAACCTTGCCACGCTTATCCTGAAGTATCAAGCGTTCCATATATACTCCGGATGCAGAAATTGGTTTATCTTGTACGAAGCACTCGGTCAATCCATTAGCCAATACATTCAGCTTGGAAGTGCGTTTAAACAATGACTTACCTTCAAGGGAATAAACTTCATATATAACTTTAGCCCCCTTTATTTCTTTTAAAGAAGTATTTACAACCACTACTTTCTGATCATCCAGATTCTTCTGAATATGAATCGGCTCACACGCTTTACGGCATCCATAGAAAGAACCGAAAGTTTCATAATCCCAGGAATAAATCTGCCAAACCATACTGGGCCAAGCCGGGTGACTCATCCACAACAACAGCCCACTTGTGCTATTCCACATTTTACTGTTCCAAGCTTCCATCATGGCGCGGTGACTGTCGTAATTGACAATCTGTGCTTTCCGGCTAAAATCTTTCAGGTCCGTCGGCTTTCCATATTTCCGGTCTATCGCCTCCATAAATTCTCTTTGCCCCCCATGTAAATCATGGTAATACCACACATCACTGATGGGCCAGGCATCTTTCACATCCATCATAGCCAGGATGGATTCTTCCGTAGGAATGGAAGTTGAACCTTGTTCCGTATTGAACCCATGTGCCCGATCGCGATAGTAATCCACCGGATTCTTATGATAGTTCCATGGTCCGCTTGGTCTCAGGTTGCAATGGGTAGAATTCGGACTGTAATAACGGGTACCGTCTTTCTCGGCAATCATCTTTGCCAGATGTTCTTCGATATAAACAGGTGCAAAGCCTTCATTCCGGGGATTCCAGACAGCAATGGAAGGATGATTGCGGAAACGTACCACTACATCTTCTGCATTCCGTAAGAATAGGTTATCATTATTTATCGGCATATTGTAGCCTTGCGTACTCAGCCAGAAGTCATTGAAAACCAGCATACCATATTCATCACACAATTCATAGAAGTTCTCTTCCGTACTCTCGCCCGTCCAGTTGCGGATCATATTAAAGTTCGCTTCCTTGTGCAACCGGAAATAAGGTTCAAGATGTTCACGCGAAACGCGCTTCATGGCATCATCCATTCCCCAGTTTCCTCCTTTACAGAAGATACGCTTGCCGTTGACTTTTATAACCATATAATGCTGCATGGCTTTGTCGGGTGCCGGCACAAGAATATCAGAAGAAACATTCTTTTTCAGACGAGGCATACACATGCCTCCTTCTATATATTTGCGGTTTATATTATCAAAGATAGGTTCGCCCTGCCCCATAACCGTCGGACGATATTCCACCCGGCGGATAGAGTCATCGGGGAAACAAACTTCCAATTCATAAGAAAGCTCACGGACTCCGAAACGAACTTTCTTAGAATCAGAGGATACGCCTTTTTCCGCTACAACCACATCCATCGTATAAAGCTCCTGACGACCGTAATTATTCGGCCACCACAAACGGGGAGACTTCAGTTCCAATGTCTTGTGAACATCCGGAGTAAAGACAACCGTTTTCCGCTCCTTCGGTGCAAGGTTTACTTCCTGAGTCACCTTTTTTCCTTCAAGATTCAGGTCAACGGATACTTGTTTGGCTATCGGTTGCAGGTTCTCCACTTCCGTACGTACGGTAATTTCAGCGACCGTAGTATCTGGTAATGCCAGATGAGTAACTACCTGCGTATCATGCAGACGGATGCCGTTCGTGAAACGTAAATGTACATCCTGCCAGATTCCTATATTCCGGTCACGGATACCAGGCACCCAGTCCCAGCCCTCTGAAGAAATAAAGGTAGGTCCGTCCAAACACAATTGTCCGCCATTCATACCGTTTCCGGCGGATGGAGATTGTTCGTGAGGAATTCCTGGGTTAGGCGGTGGAAGAATACGAACAACCAACGTATTCTTGCCATCCACCAAATGATCCGTTGCGTTAAATTCACCCCGGATAAAAGCACCTTTCATTGTACCCAGGCATACATCGTTCAGCCATATCTCGGCTTGATAATTGATACCTTTGAAAACCAGCCAGGCTTCCCGGCCTTCTGTAGGAACAGGTGAATTGAATTCCAAACGATACCACCAATCCATCCTGCACAGAGTGTCGGGAATTGCCAGATTATTCAGTCCATAATAAGGATCGGGATACACCCCCTGATCCACTAAAGTAGTCAATACAGTACCCGGAACGGTTGCATTATACCATCCATTTTTGCCATCTGTCAGTTTCCAGCCCCGGTTCAACAGGAAATCATTCTCCCCAACCTTCTCTACCACCGCTTCCACCGGTGTCTGCGTTTTCGGGGTGGGCATCATGATTTGCGCTTTCGACTTCGGTAACGTCTCTTTCGGCTGAGGATGAGTCAATCCCCAATTTGCCACATTCTGCGCTACCAATGAAGTAGCACAACCCAATAAGAGACAAAATATCCACTGAAATTTGGCATTCCGTTCCATACTTATTTATTTTTCCGAGTGAGACATTGGATAATTATCTTTCTGTAATACCGAAACCACTTTCTGTAAACGAATATCAGCAGAAGAAGCACCTACCATGATCGTATAATCACCGGAAGGATAAACAAACTTGCCTTTCGCTTCATCCCAATAGCGTAACAGATCTTTACGTAATTTCAAAGTCATTTTTTTGTTTTCACCACTCTTCAATGCGACACGCTCAAAACCTTTCAGTTCTTTGACAGGCATTACTTCATCCCGTTCAGGCAACTTCACGTATACTTGAGCAACCTCATCACCTGCATATTTACCTGCATTCTTCAGTTGGAAGGAAACATTTATTTCCTCTTCACCATCTGCCACTTGCAGGTTGGAATACTTGAATGTGGTATAACTTAAACCATAACCGAAAGGATACAGGACATCCCCTTTGAAGTATTTATAAGTACGTCCCTTAGTTATATCATAATCATCAAACGGAGGGAGTTCATCCAGACTTCTGTAATAGGTCAAGGGCAGACGGCCACCCGGATTATAATCACCGAACAGGACTTCCGCTACAGCTTTACCTCCGCTTTCACCGGGATACCAAGCATTCACAATGGCTGGAACATGTTCATCCATCCAGTTGACAGCCAACGAACTGCCGGCAACCAATACAACAACGATATTCGGATTTACTTTGTAAATTTCCTGCAAGAACTCCATCTGGTCTGCCGGAAGCTGAATATCATATCTATCTTGTCCTTCACGTTCTATCGACTTATTGATTCCTAATACGGCAACTACCGTCTCACACTCGCGCACCGCTTTTCCTGCTTCACCATACAAATCCAAGCGAGTGACTTTGCCAACCTGGGGAACCCGCCATTGCAGTCTCGCTACAGCATAATCACGATTGTCATAGTACTCTGCTTTCAACTGGTAATCTTTTCCAGCTTCCAGATAAATAGTAGCGGTATCAGTCCGGACAGCATGTCCCCGCCATGCATCAATCAGCATTTTTCCATCAATGCTCAAGCGACAACCATCATCCGATGTGAAACTAAGTGTATATTGTCCGGTAACCGTAGGACGCAATTTTCCTGTCCAGCGAACTGACAAAGGAGATTTAGGTAAGAAAGGATCGGGTGCCTGGTTGGCTGGCTCAAAGTTAATCCATTCTTCTTTGCGCACTTTCGGAGTCCCCTGTAACTTGGTATTGTCAAAATACTCGGCCTTCAATCCTTCCGGGAAATTGACTCCCTGTATGAGTTCCATACCGTCTACAGCTGATTTCCAAGGAGCATATACCACTTTCACACCATCGCCTACTCTATCTTTGATACCCTGCAACACTGAGATCGGAGCAATCACTGGCGAACCACTATAATCTCCAAACTCACAATTACCGGCATTGATGCCTACCACAGCTATTGATTTCACCTTTTTGGCATTAAGCGGCAACATTTTCTTCTGATTCTTAAGCAATACAATACATTCACGTGCTGCATTCAAAGCTACTTCCTGATGCTTTGCCGACCCTACCACAGCCGGAGATATTTTCGTATAAGGATTCTTTTCTCCGCTATCAAACAACCCCAACTGCATACGTGCCCGTAACACACGATAGGCAGCCGAATCTATATCAGCATTCGTAACCATATATTGACGGTAAGCACTCAACAAAGGCTCATCAAATACATCATCACCACATTCCAAGTCTAAGCCTGCTTTTATGGAAAGGGTAGCCGCAGCCTCTTTAGTCTTCACATATTTATGTGCATTCACCAACAAGGAAGGTCCACCGCAATCGGAAACCACATATCCTTTGAATCCCCAGTCCTCACGAAGTACTTTCGTCAATAACCAGGCGTTCAAGGTACAAGGCACATCATTCAGCGCATTATACGCTGACATGATGGAAGCTGATTTACCATCCTTCACGCACGCTTCAAAAGCCGGAAGGTAATATTCACGTAACTGTTTTTCTGAAATCTGCGGATTACATACAAAACGATTATGTTCTTCATTATTGGCTGCGAAATGCTTAGGAGTCGACACAATCTTCAGATAACGGTCATCATCGCCTTGCAGGCCTTTCACAAAAGCAGTACCCATGACACCACTTAAATAGGGGTCTTCTCCGTAAGTTTCCGGAGTACGTCCCCAACGTGGGTCACGCGCCATATTCACTGTGGGAGACCAGAAGGTCAACAAGTCACTAAACTGGCTTTTTTGTTCCCGTCCCTGATCCAGTTCGTTCCAACGGGCACGTGCCTCATCAGAAATAACCGTAGCCACCTGCAATTGCAATTCCGGGTTCCAGGTTGCCGCCAGTCCGATAGCCTGCGGGAAAACGGTAAAGCGTCCCGGACGAACCACTCCGTGAAGCGCTTCGTTACCGTGGTAATATTTGGGAATATCCAAACGAGGAATACCCGGAGAGGTTGCACGCAACAGGCTGATTTTTTCTTCAACCGTCAAGCGTGATAATAGATCCATGATGCGCTCATGCATCGGCGCTTTCTCATCTTTATATAGCTCTTGAGCCTGTGCCACTCCGGCACAGGCAATTAGAGCGAATAATCCTGTAAATACAATCTTTTTTAGTGTTCTCATGGTTTTTCCTATTGACTTATTATACCTTATTGTTTTTCTGCAGATGGAGGTACTGCATCGCCTGCGCTACCCCATGTTTTATTAGGCCTGCTGCCCATCACCAATACCAATTTTCCGCCTTCTTTTATGTCGTCATGACTAAACCAAGGCTTATTCCATTCTTTTCCGTTCAATGTGGCAGACTGAATGTATTTGTTTTCATCCGATGCACCTTGTGCCTCTATCTCAAATACCTTTCCATTGCTCAACATTACCTTAGCCTTAGTAAACAAAGGGCTGCCGATATTATAAGACGGAGAACCCGGAGTTACCGGATAGAAACCTAAAGAAGAGAAAACTACAAATGCTGACATACCGCCACCGTCTTCATCACCCGGTAATCCCATCAAGTCATTACGGAACCAAGTCTTCAGCAACTGACGAATACGTTTCTGCGTCTTCCAAGGCTGACCTGCATAGTTATACAGATAAGGAATATGCAGAGAGGGTTCATTGGCCATTGAGAATTGTCCCACATTTCCGGTATGGTCCGGTATCTGTGCATAGAAAGCATATTTACCACGTCCCAACGGTTCACGGAAGGTCTGATCCAAGTTCGCAATAAACTGTTGGTTACCTCCCATCAGATCAATCAGATCAGCTACATTGTGAGGAACATCCCAACGATAAACCCAACCATTATTCTCACCATAATATTCACGTGCACCCATACCTCCGGAGAAACGATAATCGAATGGTTCGATCCATTTACCATTCTTATCCTTCGGATGGAAGAAAGCTGTTTCTGCATTATACACATTACGGTAATTATGAGCACATTGTAGATAATGAGCAGCATCTTCTTTTTTTCCCAACATATCGGCTATGCGCGACAAACACCACTGGTCATAGGAAGTTCCCAACGTTACTGCAATCGGCTGACGCTTTTCGAAATGATGTACATTCGGATCTGTTTCTTTTTCTCCTTCCTGAAGTGCAGGGATATATCCGTTCTTCTTATAGAAATCATCAATCCAACCGGCAGCAGCACCCGACCACGGAGCCAGTGTTTTTTCTTCAATACCTTTACGGCAAGCTTCATAGGCTTTAGCCAAATCGAATTGTAAGCCTTTAGCAGCCGCATCCGCTACGGTTGCCACAGCATGATTAGAGTTCATACGACGAGAGTCACCTGTAATCTCAGGGAAAGTAGGCATCCACATATCTCCCATCTGTTCCGCCATGCGCAAATAAGAGTCAATCACATTCTTTTCTGTTCCTTCATCAATCAAAAGACGCAAAGGATGGGCAGCACGGTAAGTATCCCAAATCCAATCGTCTGTGTAGAACGGCTCACCATTATCTTCGTGTATCTTTCCGTCGAATGCACTGAAATAACGACCGCCTTCGCTGATACAAACCGGACGTTCGAATACACGGTAAAGCGATGTATAAAGAACCTGTTTATCTGTCTCACTGCCACCTTCTACCTGAATATCGCTCAATGCTTTATCCCAGATCTGACGTCCCTTTTCTGCTAAAGCCTGCAGATTATAATCAGCCAATTCACGTTGCAGGTTTTTCTTGGCTTGTTCTTCACTTATAAATGAAATTCCATAGCGCAAGTTGACTGTTTTTGTTCCGTCTGCAAAGTGCATTACAGCACAGGCATTACGCCCTTCTGCTTCTTTCTTGTCTGCATCTATTTTACCATCAGCCAGAATACCTGTTTCTATAGGGGTAACGTCCGATTCTATATACAGGTAAACCCGCGTATTATTCTCCAGTTGTTGATAACCGCTCACAAAACCGTCACCTGCCTTGATAGCACCGTTACGCGAATTGATCATCATGTATACAGGCTTATCCTGCTGACTATAATCTATCTGATAAAGAGCCGACTGATGAGAAGGTGCATACTTCACTTTAATTTCCTCGTCATCGAGAACCACCTCATAATAATAAGGTTTCAACTTCTCATCATCATAGCTATAAGCTATAACCGGACGAAGTTTATCTCCCTGATACGGACTCAGATTGAAAGCAGAACTACCACGATGACTAGTCACAATCAAAGGAAGACCTTTCAACTGATCTGTTGTATAATCCGCCCGTTCGGGATAGACACGAAGCATACTATTCGGCAGGTGAATAGTCGGGAAAGTAGGCACCAGCAAGTGACTGATATTTCCCATGTAAGGATTCACATAGTCCACCGGACCTTTCACGGCGGCTACTTGGTTTTGTACTCCACTACAAGCGCCCAACATGGAAACTAAAGCTACAGAAGCCAGGCAATGTGTAATTTTCATAATATAACAGTTTTAGTTTATATTTATTTCTTGAAGGCAAATGTAAGGCTCAGCACTTTCCCTTTCAATTAAAAAAGACTTAATCGCTAATTAAATTTGAATAAAGTGGCTAATTAGTCTACTATTTAATCATCTTTTCAATCAATTCTACTAATTTCTTTGGATTTTCAGGAGTAATCGGATAATGCCCACGTCCAGCATCAATGATTACTGTCATCTTGCCTGCATAGCGTTTTTTAGCTTCACCAGTCTGAGTCTTCAAATTAGGATCCAGACTCCCGCAAGCGTGCAGAATAGGAACCTTCGCCTCGGCAAGCGGTTTCAGATTATCCAATGGCTGAATCTTCGCTAAAGAAGAACGCAAAATAGGATTTTCCCCATAGATTCCGGCTATCTTATCAGGGTTCTCAATAGCCCAGGCATAAACTTCTCCTGTCGCACCTTCACGACCGGCTACAACCGGATGTGCTGCAAATCCCTTACTCACAAGATAATTGTATGCAATGCTCCACTGGTCAAATAAAGGACCATCAGCATTATAAGCAATGGGAGCAACCACTATGTGAAAACCACGTGCAAGCAATCCCAAATCTACAGCAGAATTACCATCCGGCTGATCGCAACGGAAAATCCAAGGATTTCCGGCAGCAGGTTTCTCAGGAGCGATAACCGTAACCAGTCCTTCCACACCTTCCAATGAGAACATATATTTATTATAATTACCTGTAAAATAAGGTCCCCATGAGGTAATCCAGAGTTTATCATATTCAGCATACGAATAAATAGGATCTGTACTGTAGAAATTACTTTTTTTGTATTTATCGGGCAGAAATGCAGGCTTCTCAGCCGGTTTTTCCTTATAAGCCTGTTCGACAAAATCCGCAATAATATTCGGATCCTGCAAGCTGTGCGGATGATGTGCCGTACCGTCTTTGATCAAAACCGACATACGCCCACCATTACCTTGATAAACACCTTGAATGGCATAAGTATTATTGAGTATAGGGTCGATGCTACCACAGATATTCAAGATAGGGACATCCTGTCTGGCAAGTTTATCCATTCCCATCAAACTTTTTTGTGAAAGTCCGGGATTATCGGCACAAATAGCCAGAACTTTATCAGGATGTTCTGTCCCCCAAGTAAAAGAATTAGCTCCGCCGCGACTCATACCAATAAACGCAGGTTTAGGAAAAAGGCCGTGCTCATTCACCAGGAAATTATACCATACTTCCCATGTCTGATCGGGATCGGTAGTGATGTAAACAATATGAAAGCCACGCTTCAATAACTCAATTTCCGCTTGTGGCTGATGATCCCAATAACAACCACGCCATGACCATGGATTACCTTCAGCAGCCTGTTTCGGGACAACGACAATGCATCTACGCATTCCTTTTTCCGGGCCCGCAACACCTGCTCCTTCACGTTGTGTTGCCTTGATAGGTTTAATTTGGAATGTTGTTTCACTCATTACAAAATCGTAGCGATCGAAGCCGTGCCAATCCGTCTTCTCACCGGTAAAAGACTGAGCCCTTACGGACATCGCTACAAGAGAAAAAAGGAAGAGAAAAAATAAGTTCTTCATCGTATTATTCATTAAATTCAAGTTAATCAATTAAGTCTGACAGACTTTCATTGTATAGCATAGGGCAATACCCTATGCTACATTTTTTATCCTGCCAATCTAACTTCTATTTGTTTCCGCGGGTCTGCTTTACGACCTGTATGGTTCCATCCGAATTATAGAGCAACTTATCTACACAAACCGAACGTAGATTTCCCTGTCCTGAAAAATCAGAAGTGTGATAGAAGGCATACCATTGACCTTTATACTTTACAATAGAACCATGACTTGTGTCACAAGTGGTCGGTTCCAGATAAATCCCCTCATACTTCCATGGACCTAACGGGGAATCGCTTGTTGCATACCTCAAACGATTGGCACCCGGGTTATTATCCGCATACGATAGATAGTACTTGCCATTGTATTTATGTATCCAGGTCGCTTCATGGAAATCACTCAAGCCGGTCATCGGTTTAACCTCTCCGTCCAGTTTCGTCCAGTCATCTTTCCGTAACTTACCACCATAGCATTTACCTCCACCTCCATTATAAATGTAAGGTTGCCCATCCTCATCTATAAATACGCAAGGGTCAATTTCCGGAGGCATACCCTCAATATAACCTCTTACACGGAATTCCTTATTCGGATACTTACTGGTAGCTACTCCCACCCGCCAGGTACTATTCCAATTAGCAGCATTGGCCGGGTGCGGGAAGTAGAAATAATAGATTTGATTCTCCGGATTATAAGCACAATCTGGAGCCCACATGAAGCCATCACACCCCCAACCATTATGTTTTCGCACTGTGGCTGCATTCATTATCTCCCCATGATCGGTCCAATTCACCATATCTTCCGTAGAAAAAACATGATAGCGATCCATGCGGTCGCATCCAAGTGCAGGCTCCATATCATGCGAAGCATACACATAAAGTACTTCTTTCCCATCAATGTTCCATACATGCGCAGAAGCATCAGCTGTGTAAAGAGGTCCCTTTATCCAACTATTGTACATCGGTGACTCCCACTCTACAAACAGGGGATTACTCATTGCTTCCGTAACAGGGTAAGTGAAAGAATTAGAAATATCTTCCAACTCACCTGTACGCGTTAAAACGAACTTATCGATGTTTCCCGGTGTATTGGCACAATACTTCAGTACATGTTTCCCTTTAGTCAGCTGGATTCCATTAGCTTTCACTTTATGGCTAAAATCCGTCCATCCCCCAAGAGGCATATCTATACTGCGGCTTGCACCCCGACCATCTACCTCAAAGTAAAAACTTCCCTCCGATCCGTCCCCTTTCACACAGAATGTTTCAATGGCATAGGCACCATCCTCATCTACCTCAATCGTATAACACATCCATTCACCTGGCTGTACATCACCGATATAATAACCTCCGGAAGCCTTACTTTCTGCACGAACATCAACGGCGTGGGAACCTCTGTACCCCGCATCAGCCAGTTTAGAGTCGCTCTCATAATAGGCCACATTCTGTGCTCCCTCATCAAAGTCTTCCGCTTCTACAGTGCCGGGCACGCGGTGCGGACCTTTATAGGCCGTCCCTTTATAAGCTTTCAGATATTTTTCCGAATCATAGTCCATATCATAATCGTACTCATACGGCCCATCAGGAACCGGAGGATCTACCTCTGGCACTTCAGGGGGAACTTCTGGAGGTATTTCCCCCGGCGTATCTTTATCGCTGCAAGCTGTAAGAGCAAGTGCAGCAATAAAGAAACCCAACTTCAACAGATGAATAAATAGACGCATACAAATTTATTTTGTTTGTTCTACTACTTTGATAGTTCCATCCGGATTATAGTATAGCTTGTCTACACAAATAGAGCGAAGGTTTCCCCTTCCGGAAATAGAACAGTTATGATAGAAAGCATACCATTCACCGTTATATTCAGCTATAGAGCCATGACTTGTATCGCAACCTGTCGGTTCCAGATAAACACCCTGATATGTCCATGGTCCTAACGGTGAATTACTGGTTGCATAATTTAAACGGTTAGCCCCCTTGCCATTCTCCGCATGGTTATCAGCATAGGACAAATAGTACACACCGTCTTTTTTATGTACCCAGGCAGCCTCATGAAAATCTTTCAGACCCTCCATAGCACGCAGCGGTTCTGCCAGTTCCATCATATTATCCTTCATTTTGGCACCTACACAACGGCCTCCACCGCCATAGTAGAAGTAAGCCTGATCATCATCATCCACAAAGACGCAAGGGTCTATCATGGCAAAGCAATCGTCTTCCATTCCTATCATGTCAATATACTTATCCTGTACGGTAAAGTCTTTGGCAGGATGCTTACTGGTAGCTATACCCACTCTCCAGGTATTGTTCCAGTCATCACCACTCGGGTGCGGAAAGTAAAAATAATAAGTACCATTCCTATATGCACAATCGGGTGCCCACATGAAGCCACCATCTTTACGTCCCCAAGACACTTGCGAAGAGTTCAATATTTCACCATGATCTGTCCAGTTAACCATGTCATCTGTAGAGAATACATGATAGCGGTCCATTAAATCGCATCCACGCGGAGGATCAATATCATGAGAAGCATAAACATACAGACGTCCGTCTTCCCATACATGGGCAGAAGGATCAGCTGTATACATGTGAGTAATGAAAGGATTCGGACCTAAAGTAACCGTTTTAGCTTGCTTCTGGTTGTTGCAACTCATCAATGTCAACGACAAAGCAGCCAAGGTAATCAAATAATTTTTCATACGCTTTTTATAGTTTTAATATTTAATATGAGCAAAATTAGAGTTGGCTGATTAACAAAGCTCTTAATTTCAACTTAATAATTCGCTGTTTTTTTCGATTTTCTATTTCGCATCCCGCCGGGGCATCTCAAAGCTCAGCGGTTTCTCACGACGAAGCATCTTTGCCGCCTCACCCGTCAGCCACAGGTAATGATCGGATGGCATCCCATCCATACCCACAAACTTGACTTCTTTTCCCACCGGAGGATTATCTGTACACTTGAAAATGGCAGTACCTTCATTCACTTCATCGAACATAGCTACATACAGCATCGTAGCCCCTGCATTGATTGCCGTAGAAATCTGTTGCCAATAGAAGCGTCCGCCCTGACGGGGAATAGAACCGGAAGGTTTCACATCATCCTTAAAAGCATGGCGGCTCAGATTATGCCAACTGAATCCCGGAGTCACACAAGGCACATAACCGATATTATTCTCTTTGCACCAAGCTATATCATCGAGAATAACATCCCGATAACGGTCCATATCATTGTGGAGCAACGGAGTAAAGCGCTGCACCATCCATGGCAGAACAATATCCGCCTGTCTGATAAGCTCGTGCAAGTAAGGATCATGTACGCAATCGGCATTCAGGTCTCTCCAGAAAGTAGGTACTCCCAACATTACGCTACAGCCTCCGTATTCCGGATCATTTTTGAGAAAATCAATAAAACGTTCCAAACCGATATTACGAATATCATACGGACGATCAGGAAAACCGACACCCCAGATAGTAACCAACGGTTTGCCATTATAAAAGACATAAGTCTGTTCACCTGTCTGATTAGTTACACGCAGCGAATCAACCAGATATTTCCAGTCGTCAATCAACATGGAGCAATCTTCACCTTTAGCTGCCAGGCCGGACAAATCATACATAACCCCAATAGCACGTCCATATTTTGAAGCCGCCTTCATGGCATGCTTCAGCACTGTGCTCCGCCTGCGTGCTTCCGGACGGGCAGCCCCGAAGAAACGTTGCATGAATACACCATCCAACCCATACTCCTTCATCCACTTGAAATGCAGATCTACCGTGCTCTCATCCGTAGAACAGAAAAAGCGGGCAGTAGAACCATCTGCCAATTTCTGTCCCGTCGGATATGTTTTCTCATACTCACTCACATCCGGCCACATATCTATGCGGACACTGTTCTCATCCGGGTACATTACCCCTTTCCTCGGTTGGTGAAACCAACCTTGATACCCAGCCATAACCAAACCTTTGTAAGATGGATATTTAGTATTCTTAGAATGTTTGGGTGCTGCATTCAGACTCCCGAACAAGAAAAAAACGAGCAATAGTAAAAAGCATTTCTTCATGGTAGCAATAATTTAATTAGATATTTAATATTTCAGTTGTTATTATTTGTTCCAAAGTTCTTTGATTGTTTCTTCCTGAGAGTATCCAAAGGGACATGCTTCACTTCTCATATTGGCACGATAGTTACCTTCGGTTTGATTCGGACAGGTTATCATCCGGCAACCGGGCATTTCCAGATGCCCATTCGGGTCGGTACGATGTATCCAATGATACGCATACGTCAACCACTCATTCCGGTAATCTTCCGGTTGCAGGGACAGCCAGGAAATTTCGTCCCATCCCCATACAAAATGGGAGTTCAGATCCGCCACATTCGCTTCTTTCCCCCTGCCATAATTATCAAACTCCACGAGATATGGCAGATGCTCGCATTTCCATCCGCTAGGGGAAATACGCCCTTTGCTCTTTTTATAAAGAGCATCCAGATGATTCACAGCAAGTTCAGCTTTATAGGGTTCAGAAGGAATTTCCTTGATGCGAAGCGGGAAAGAATTGAAGTCGAGCAAGCTCACCCCATTCCTTACCATTCCTCCATAAGGAGTATGGGCATCCAGCAACACCCAGTGACGGCGGGCATGAGTACGCGCATACTCACGTATTTTAGCAATGACACGAGCCCAGGAATCCCGTTCCGGATCATTCATTCCAATCAACTCGATCTGCCCAAGATGAAAAGCCTCGCAACCGACATTGATGTAAGAACAAGCAAGATAATAGAACCAAAGTTGAGTTTCCTGTCGACTAATATCCGGTACACTACCGCCTTTACGCCAATGATCGACCAGAAGCCCTTCTTTATTCAGCATATCAACATAAGAAAAGTTACGTGATTCAACCGGCAATCCATACCCCTTAAACACCCAATCGGGTATCTTCACCTGATTCACCTCCTCTGTAACGATCTCAAACAGGCACCCCAGAAGGATTATATCAGGGTCATAGGCGTGCAATTCACCAGCAAATGCTTTCGCTTTACTCCAGAATTCAGGTTTGTCCAACAAGCTTTCGCCTCCCCACCGGTAAATGGAACGACCGATAAACTTTGCTCCGATATCCTTGACCATACGCATATCATCGGCATGATAAGAATACACTCTACGTCCTTCCGGTTTATCTGGCATCAACAGATAGACCATTGTAATGGAACGCTCCAGATAATTTTCCAACACCTGCCGGGAAATGCCTCTCTCATCGAAACTGTACTCCTTCCCCTGCCCCCACATGGAACAAGGGCAAAAGAGAATCAATATAATAAAATTATATATAATATTTTTCATAATAGCCAGTTAATAGGTTTACCAAGCACTCCGTTCCCGATAGAAGGGTACCGGTTCGGATGTATACTCTATTTGTTTGGTCAGGTAAGGCAACACACGCATTTCCGTAATCGGTTCGGTATCATAGTTCTGATTACCGGTCAGCGTTGCAGCGAATAAAGCGATACCTGCATCTTTGGGCAGAACCAGCATTCGGGCATTTGCCGGAATATCTAAACATACCTTGTACAGATAAGCAAAGTTATAAGAGTCATTTCCTTTGCGTGCACTATGTTTATGATTGGCAATATAGCCGATAGAAGCATCTTTGATATATCCCTCACTTTCGCCTTTCCATCCCCACTGTCCATAGAAACCGGAATAATAAGGCACATTTACCTGATAAGGCTTATCATCCACCAGGAAAGTAGCCCGACGGTCATCCTTTACAGAAGTCACCAGAAGAAATAGTTTATCCATGCCATGATGCTCAGGCAAAAGAATGGTATCCCCATTCGCCCGGACGTAATTGAAAATAGCAGGATCATTCTGTATACTGAATTCAACCCCATCCGAAAGGATCTTTTCGGGCATCAGTTCGGCTGCCAGTGAATTACCTTGCCGGTCGAAATTACCAGCACGATTAAACTCATCAGTTGTTAAGGCTACCGCATTATAGGGCAGTTCCAATGGTTGGCATTCAGGAACCGTCAGCAAAGGCTTTTGTTTGAATGTAACCCTAAATGTGCGGGGTTGAAAAGCTTTACCACTGACGATCAGCCTATTACCAGAGAAAGTAACTTCACCTTTTCCTTCCTCTATTCCGTTTACTTCTTTGGCATTTTCAATATCAGATGCAAACTCTATATAAGCTTGGTCGTAAGAACTGCCATAGATCTCATTGATACGAACAATATATCCGCGTCCATCTTCCGCTTTTTTAATAGCTTTCACAGCAATCTGAGGACGGTCTGTACGGGCAAATGAATAAGAACGCCCCAATTTACCCGCATGCTTAGTAGTGGTAAAAGCCAACAGGGGCTGATTGAAATTCTCCGCCTTCCAGGCAATGCCTGCTTGAGCAGCATCCTCTTTATGTCCCACAATGGCATAACGGAAAGCATGATGTCCATGATCCTGATGATCCTGATATGTATAATGCTTACCGGGTTGAGGAGTATGAAGCAATGTCAGACGGATGGTATTATTATCAGGCTTATCCCATCCATATTTAGATTCATTCAAAATGGATATGCCATAAGACGCATCATCGGCAGTCAAGTCGGCCCACTGATGTCCCAGTACCTCAAAAGAGTTCTCGATATTGTTGCCGCGCTTCACATAACCTAAACCCAAGTCATAAGTAGCTTTTTCATTGGAGATTGTGGTTGGAAACTCTGCTTTCAGCAAAGCTTTCTTTCCTTGCCAGTCAAATTCGTTACTGATCTCAATTCTATCATCCTCGGCTCCATCCGTTAACGTGATATATTGTACAAACCTAGAGTCTTCATGAGTACGTTCCACACGTAAAGATGCTCTCAACGGTCCATTCTCTGCCACGGTAATTTTAACATTGTCCGTGATGGAAATACTCGGCCCATCCAGAACTTTCTTGTAAATTTCCCAAGCCGGATAATCAGTAGAAAGATTTTCCGTAAACATCATCAGACGGAACGGCTTACCGGTTTGCACCAGTTCACGATTATTCTTTTTATCAAAAATGGAAGCTATGTCACCCTGTTCATTCAATGCTATCTTATAAATAGTGTTTTCAAGAGTTCCGTTCTTTGCCAGCAGTTTTCCGGAAGATGAAGTTCTTCCCGGTTGAATGCTATATACTGAGAAGCTAAGTGGATCTACTTGCGCTACAAACAAAACCTCGGCTATTCCATTCTCCCAAGAAATCAACTGTGCAGGCATATTTTCCCCTTTCTGAGAGGTTACTTTAATTCCTGACGGTCGTTTATCCATCTTAACCGTAGCCTTCACCACATCTCTCCGACTGGAAGCTACAGGATTATAAACCACAACCGGCATCCCTTTTACTTTGGTATCCAAAGCACGACTCACTGCCCCCACTGCTGTAGTAATGGTTTCTGCAAAACGTGTCTGAGCTATCAGTTCATCATTCCAGGAGAAAGTGTATGATTGCGGAATACTGGTTCCCGTCAGGTCATCGTGAAATTGATGCCACAGGAAACGCTGCCAGTTTTCACGCAAAGCATCGGAAGGATATTCCAAACCTCCCAATGTTTCCGCCACTACAGATGCTCTTTCGGCTGCATCCGCCAAGTGTTCGTTCCGTCGGTTGAAATGTTTCATTGCAGCCTGCGAAGTGTAGCACCCCACTCCATGCACATCCATCAGCAGTTCTCCGTCATAAACGGGTAGTTCGGGATGCTTTTCAAAAGGATAATAATCTTCATATATTTGTCCGGCTTTGGCACTGATAATTTCTAACGGGCCATCTGCCTTCAAACTTTTTTCTAATGAATAGACGGAAGGAAGCGTTGGCGATCCGCCACGGTCTCCTACACCATAATAACTATAAGCCGTATTATCAGGTCCTAGTTTAGCTCTTTCCAGAATGCGGCGATTGATACTGATATCATCGTAGTAATACGATGTACCGTATCCTCCGGCATCCAGTACTGCCATGATCCGCGCACCATCCAGACCTTGCCAAAGCCCTATCTTGAACGGCATTTTTTCTTTTTCTCCAAAATATGGATTTTTCCGCCACTGGAGTTTTTGGGTAGAGAATCCTATCAATCCGCAGTGTGCGGCGATGGTAGGCAATGTGTAACCGAAACCGAAACAGTCCGGCAGATAAATATCGTTTGATTTTACACCAAACTCTTTTTTATAGAATTCCTGCCCTAACAGGACATTCCTGAAAAAGGATTCGGAGGAAGGAATATTAGGGTCTGTCGCTTCCCATGCACTTCCCACTACATTCCAGCGTCCTGCCTTGATGTACTTCTTTACAAGCTCATACTCGTGCGGATAATACTCCTTCATCCACGCATATTTCTGAGCACTCTCAAAGTTAAAGATATAATTGGGGAAACGCTCGAAGAGCCAAAAGTTCTGTACCATTGTACGGTGCAGATAATCATCAATAGATTCGCGTACATCCCAGTTCCACTGCGTATCAAAATGGGCTGTTGCTACCAGATACGCCTTATACTCTTTTTGCTGGCTGTACAATATCTGTACGAAGCAAAACAGTGACAGAATGCAACATAGTATTTTTTTCATCTTTCACTTTTTTAGTTAGAGAAAGTTTTCGTAATAGATTATGGTATCTTTTAGAAATAAGAAGAGTATACCCGAACCGTATCTGAGCCCTACCTGAGCCCTACTTGCTCCGTACATTCTCCAGCCAGAAGTACCTCTGAGTGGAGAATCCCCGGAGATGGTACGGAGCAAGTAAGGCTCAGGTACGGTTCGGATATATAATTATCTACTTTTATCTGGCAGGCCAGGCATTCTTCAAAGGCACTTCGCCACGAAGCATCTTACGAGCCTGCCCCGTAAGCCACAAGTAGTGGTCGGTGGGCAGATCATCTTCAACCCCTTGAAACACGATGTTCAGTTCACTGGCCTTCTTGCACCAGCCACCTTCAAGCTGACTTTCGTCCTTAGGCGAGGAACCATGCCCATAACTGCCTTTCGCCTTATTATACCACACATAGTAATCCGTTTCAGGCACATTGCTCGGTACATCGCTTTTATTAAGGCATTTGAAGATGGCAGTGCCCTCGTCTATTTCATCAAACATTGCGACGTAAATCATTTCTGCTCCCAACTTGATGCCACCATAGATCTGTTCCCAGAAGAATCTTCCACCCAGACGCTCCATCACACTATTATTCGGATGCATATTCAGGTCAGCTCCACCAGGGAAACAGTGGGGAGCATAGTGTACTCCATTTTTCTTGCACCATTGAATGTCCGCATCAATGATAGGCTTGCGATGGCTATTATAAACCTCTATCGAACCATAACGACCTACAAACCAAGGGAAGATGACATTGGCACTCTTCACAATATCAGTATATTTGGCACGCGGCCATTTAGATGAACTATGCGTACGCCAATCATCGTTCACACCCAGCATGATGCTCCAACCCTGCTCTTTCAATGCAGCTATAAGGCTGGCTATCTGGTCTGCATTGAAAGGCTTTTCATCAAACCCCACACCCCAAAGAGCAAGCAACGGTTTGCCATCCTCATAGAGATAGTATTTCTGTTGGTTACGGTCTAACAATTGATACGTATCCATAATGGCCTTCGCATCGGCAAGCAACGCACTTTCATCACGGTTTCCTTCCATAAACCCACCTAAATCATACATCACGCTGATGGCTCGCTGAAATTGGTTACTTCCTTTCATCGCGTGCTTCAACACCATATCGAAATGATCTTTTCCATCAGGATTATTGATTACCTCACCTACAAAGCGTTGCATAAAGACACCATCAATGCCATATTCCTTCATCCATTTGAAATGAAGCAACACACTCGACTCATCGTAAGCACTGTACACCTGAGCTGCTTCACCATTGGGCAATATAAATTTAGAAGAGCGACCTTTAGGTCCATCTACACCCGGAGTGTATCTCTTTTCATATTCAGACATATCGGGCCACATATCAATAGAGTTCTGCAAAACTCCCGGCTTGAACACTTCACTTTCACGATAGTGATACCAAGCCGTGTTATCAGAATTGCTATGCCTGCATCCGTCACCCGGCGCACCAAACCATCCTTGATAGCCTGCCATCACCAAGCCACGATAGGTATCGAACGGTTTGCCGTCTTCATGGAGTTCAAAATCCGGCTTATTATAAACATCTTCTGCAGGAGGTGTTTCTGGCTCTTCTATTGCCGGTGGAATATAGTCACCTTTGTCATCACCACAGGCTACTAATCCCAGGAAAAGGGTACCCAACAGCCAATAATTTATCTTATTTTGTTTCATTATTTCCATTTTTTCAGTTAAAATAAAGGCCGGAAGAACAAACATACGTCTCCCTTCCGGCCATTGTCACAATCTTACTACCTCTGCTCCAACTACTCGTTGGGAACTTCTATCTTTACAATTTCTGTATAATTGTACTTTTCAAATTTATCCTTTACTTTGGCACCCATACGGACAAAGTAAATGTATCCGGGCTTTACCTGCAAAGACACTTCATACGCTATACTCTTGCCATCGTCCTCTTTAGGAATCTTATCCCAAGTTTTCATAACGTTAATCTTGCCGGGCTTATCGTAATAACCAATATGATTGGAAGCACCGCAGAAATGATTCAAACTGAGAAACGGACAAACATCCATAACTTGTGGGAGCCCTTCAGTAATCGGAGCATCCAAACGGCAGGACATGGTGAGTGTGGTTCCCTCAAGTTTCGTTTTGAAGTCAAACAACTTCAAATAAGGCGTCACCTCAAAATTTTGAGTAGTCTTGCTACCGATACCCATACGGATAGTATCAGAAGGCCACCAAGACCCTTCCGGTACCATATCATACGTTCCGGCAAAGAGTTTGGTATTATTGAACGTACCGTCTTCTTTGATGGCAAGATCCTGACTTCCGGGATTAACTTTATAACTCACCTCCCAGATGCGAATATGGCAATCTCCTCGATCAGAAACAATGCCTTCTCCGGTAGTGGAATCTATAATCTTCCCATAGAAATGGCAATCGGGAGCATCGAAGTTATCTACCCCCATGCAGGATACCACCAGCAATGCTGAAGCAGCACATATTAAACTATATATTAACTTTTTCATATCAATACTTTTCTATATAATTATTCATTAATGGCCATCATTACGAACCAGTAACGGATTCTTATTGATTTCACCACCCGGTATTTGATCGTAATAATCTTTCTTATTAAAATTCACCCTACGGCCTTCACGTTCCACTTCAGGCAAGAATATCCACATATATTTTTTATCAGGATCATCTCCCTCCTTCCAATCGGGATTGATTTCATCCAAAACCTGATAAGCCAGCAGTCCATGAGTATACACACCATCCATGAACATAATGTCGGCCACTCTCCAGCGACGAATATCGAACACACGGTGATTTTCAAAGACAAGCTCACGGGCACGTTCATCACGGATATATTGCAGGTTCTCGTCAATCGGGAAACCATAGATTTCGGAACCTATATCAGCCGGATTGGTAACCATTGCATGAGGATGGGCACCTGCACGATCACGGATTTCATTGATATGCTCAAAAGCTTCTGCCTTCAAATCATCACTACCGGTAATCAATCCCAGTTCATAAGCTGCTTCCGCCCAGTTCAGTAAAATTTCACCATAACGGAATACTTTCCAAGGTTGAGAATTGGTAAAGAACACACGGGCATTAGTACCTTCAGCCTGTACATACTTACGAATACAAGCACCCATACGAGAATAGCCTTCATCGCCCGTACCTTCCGCCAAACCATGAATACCGTTAATCTTCACATTGGCATGACCACCGACATCTTTGCGTGTACCGGGCTGAGCAGCTCTCACACGGAACTGAGCAGTATAGTCATTTACACTTCCTTGAGTTTCGGCAGTACCATCAGCTACAGTACCCGGATAGCTAGTATAGACACCAGCCTGAAAATCAAGTTCCGTACCGGACATGCTTTCTTTCATTCCGGTAAAGTAGTAATTGGCACGACATCTAGGTTCCATTTCACCGTTGTTCCAGAGTTCAGTCACACTTTTGAAACGAATGGGGTTCCCAGTTTCCGGATCGATAATGGCAGGCATCTCATACAACCCCATGATTTCCCATGCAGGCTGAAGCGCAACGCCTACGTCACCGGAGAGTCCTACACCCTTAGGCAATACCATACAGTCCCAGCAGTGGAACAAGTTGGTATCGAACGGCGTGCTGGTGTTGGGACCATACTGTTTTACCATGATATCTTCTACCGTATTCGGATTAAGGAATACTTCCGTATAAGCTTTCTCCTTATCAGCACCTGTATGAAGTCTGAATCCAGCATCTTTCAGGAACTTACAGGCATCGTATGCATATTGGAAGAATTCCTGTGCGTGATCTGCAGTCATGCACATCAGACCAGCATTTACAGCTGGACCGGTGACAGCCAAATACTGATTGTATTTGGCAACAGACCCAGCATATAACATGGCACGTGACATCAAAGCCGCAGCTGCATAACGATTGGCACGCCCCACCTCGTCTTTGGAGGCAGTAGCATTCTCCATAGCAAACTTCAAATCTTCATAGATGAACTTCCAGCAATCATACTCAGTATTACGCGGTTGCTGAAGTTCCTCCAATGGAGCCTTTGGGTCAAGTACCTTCTCTACAATAGGCACACCGCCATAGCGTTTCACCATTCCAAAATAGTAGAATGCACGCAAGAAACGCGCCTCACCTAAATAAGAATTATAAACATCTTCCGTAAAATTGCTTTGATACTCAGGCAATTTTTCCAACATATTGTTAAGTTCACGGATACGATCATAAGGCCAATAGTCAAAGCCGCCATAAGAAGTTGCACGACCTGCCGCCTCAGCAGCACAGGATGCTGCACTAGATTTCTGAGCCTGCCACTGATTTCCACCTTTGCTTGAAGTAGCATAACCTTTCTGGTCTCCATTCTGACCATAGTTAAAATCCTCAATGGGCAGATCATGATACGCCGAAGCAAGATACTTCTTGATGCCATTGTCTGATTGAAACAGCACATTCTCGTAAACAAGCCCTTTCGGCTCCAAATCCAAATCATAACAGGAAGTTGCCGTAAGTCCCAATGCAGCTGCTACAAATATATATTTTAATGTTTTCATATTCTATTCTTTTTATCTTTAGAATTTGATGGTTGCACCAATATTAAACGTACGGTTCACAGGGTAGTTATAGAACAAAATTCCAGAATCAGCATTATTGTTCGCACCGCCCTGACGTCCCGGACGTTCCGGGTCTATATTATCCAGACCTGTAAATGTCAAGAGGTTATAGGCATTGAAATAGATACGAAGATTCTGAATTCCTGCTTTGGCTATCCAAGTTTTAGGCAATGTATAGCCAACTTCCAGCGTTTTCAAGCGCAGATAAGATGTATTCTTGATACCCGTTCCGGCATTGCTAAAACTATGACCTGTGGCCGGATAGAGACCGGATACCCACTTCGTGTTCGGATTGAATGGGTCATCACTCGGATTAACCGTATGCCAGCGATCTAGATAAATATCCAATACCGCACCACCATTGAACGGACCTACCTCTGTGAAGACCTCATCGTATGAATTGTAAACACCTGCTGCGCCTTGCCAGTTCATAGATACATCAATGCCTTTCCAATCGGCTCCCATTACAAAACCATAGTTGAATACCGGCAAGTTGTAAGATGCCATCGGATGATTGTCCTCACCATTTATGATACCATCACCGTTCCAGTCCTTGTAATAATAGTCACCAGGTAAAGTTCCCTGCCCATATCCACCACCAGTAAGGTCGTGATAGCGAATTTGTTCATAACTGCTGAAACGTCCTCCTTCTTCATAAGAGAACCAGATATCTTTGTTACGTCCAGATACATCGCGACGCCTCCATGCATCCATAGAGTTGCTGGCCTGACTATCCAAACGATAATCCCAACGATTCTTTGTGGCAGAAATTTGTCCGCCTACCCAATAGTTCACATCACCCACACGATTCCGGTGATTCAAACTGATCTCCCAACCGAAAGTCTGGTCAGCATTTAAGTTCTCTTGAGGTAAATTTGCACCAACTGTACCCGGAACAACCGTTGAAGCTGTAGCAAGCAAACCTTCACGTTTACGCTTAAAGAATTCGACCGTACCACTCAATTTTTGATTCCAAAGGTCGAAATCTAAACCCAAATTCACCGTTTTTGAAGTATACCAAGTCTTATCTGGATTCGGAATGGCAGTTGGCTCTACACCAGTCATCAAAATGCCGTTATAAAACCAAGCGATCCTGTCTTTATTAATATTATAAGCCACCGCTGTTTCAGGATAAGTACCTGCAGCACCATCATCACCCATCTTTCCCCAAGAACCGCGAAGTTTCAAGTTGGTAAGGAAAGGGACTAACTCTTTCACAAATGGTTCTTCACTAATACGCCAACCGGCAGATACACCCGGGAAAAATCCCCATCGGCCATCTTTCGGATAGCGAGACGAACCATCTTCACGGAAAGAGAAATCTACCATATAGCGACCTTTGTAGTCATAGGTCAGTTTACCGACATAGGCCTGTCGGGTTACGTCACCTGCACCACCCATAGAACCAATCTGGCCTTCTTCTTCACCATAAATCAAGTATTCACCTACCAACTGCATGACACGTTGTGCATAGAAACTATCCCAATTGTTATACTGCTCTTCAAACAATACCATGGCACTCACATTATGATCACCGAACTTACGGGCATAATTCAAAGAGAGTTGCATTGTTGTTGCGTATCCCGGATCAGTGCTACGGCGCAAATTGCTGTCAGGATTACGTTCAAAGCTTTCCAAAGTACCATCTTCTCTCCTGTTATACAATTTATACGGACGTTTGTATTGTGTATTATTGGTAGAAGAATAATCATAGCTATAAAAAGCTTTTGCATTCAAACCCTTTACGCCTGGAATGTCGTAAGTCAATGTCAAGGAACCATTAAAGTTAACACGTTTCTCACGGCGATAACCGGTGAGATCACTATTGATAGCAGCTACAGGGTTTTCAGGTTCGCCCATTTCACTATCCCAGGCAGGATAGTTATGATCACCGTCTACATAAGCTTCTGAAGTCGGACGGTAAGTCCAAGCTTTCTTATATACGCTCCAAATATCGGTAAACGGTTGGTTCTTTTCATCCATATAACCACTAGCCTGTACAGAAGCCTTCAAACGGTTAGTAATTTTTGCATCAATATTGCTACGGAAATTCCAACGATCGTAATTCAAAGAACCACTTTTATAAGAACCTTCCTGTTTCAAATAACCGAGATTAAAGAAGTAGTTCACTTTTTCCGAACCACCGTTCACACTGATATTGTACTGTTGCTGCGGAACATTATCATCGAATAATTCTTTTGTCCAGTTCGTACTTTTCTTCTTTCCGGTACTATACTCCATCATTTGTTCCCAAGTATATTTAGCAGGAGTACGGTTAGGATAAGTATTGTCGCCGAAAGCATTATAGTATTTTTCATTGATAAGCAGCATGTGGTCTGCGGCACTTGCAGTCTGTGGCACATAAAGGAACTGTTGCCAACCATAATTAGCAGAGAACGTAATGTCGAACTTACCATTAGAAGCTTCACCACGTTTAGTAGTAACCAAAATTACACCATTAGCAGCACGCACACCATAGATAGCTGCAGAAGCATCTTTCAATACGGATACATTATCAATTTCATTGGCATCCATACGAGAGAAATAAGCCTTGTCACGAGGAACGCCATCAACCACAATCAGCGGTTCACCCATACCACGAATATCAAGGGCATTATCAAATTCACCAGGCTGCGAACTCTTTTGGAAAATACGCACACCAGGAATCTTACCTGAAAGCATATTTACCACATTCTCATTCTTGGTAATAGCAATTTCCTTATTATTAATGGCAGAAACCGCACCTGTCAATGTAGCTTTCTTCTGTGTACCATAACCTACAACCACGACTTCGTCCAAAGCTTGACTATCTTCTTGTAGTGTAATCTTCAAAGTGGTCTTATTTGCCGTAACCACAGCATCCACATAGCCGATAAAAGATACTGTCAATTTTTCATTAGCATCGGCAGCTATCTCAAATTCACCATTAATATCGGTTATGACACCTCGTGTGGTCCCATTGACCCGAACATTAGCTCCAATGACAGTTTCACCCGTCTGATCAACCACAGTACCGCGAACGATGCGGTTCTGGGCCGACATAGGTAACGTCATCAGGAAGCATAGAAGCACAAACATCATCGATTTCCATAAGGAGGATGCACTTCTATCATTATTATTCAGATTTATATTTTCCATGTTATTCTCTATCTATTTAGAAAAGGTCTATAAGAAAATCTCTATTTGCATCAAGAGATTTTCTTATTATTATTTTAAAATTACTCTTCTATCTTAGTGGGGTTATCTACTACACCCTCAGCACAATCACGACGATTGATCCAAAGGAAGCACAAACAGCCATCACTAATATCTCTAGAGCCATAAGCATATTCAAAGCGAACACCAAAGCCTACACGAAGAGCCCAGCCACCATAAGCCTCTGTTGTTTCGAAGTTACCCTCGTTTGTGATTTTAAGACCATTAGCCACCATAGTAGAACCATTAAGCCCATCAAATCCATTCAGAATTTCACCATTGCACTCAGCACCGGCAAACGCTTTCTTTTCATCGTCACTCATAGTCCAACTACGACGTTGAGAAGAAGCGATAGAAGTCTGGCGGTTATAATAGACAACATTACCTTGGAGTTGTTTACCAAAATCATCCACGACCAAAGACGAACCATCAGAATAAACAAGATTATCACCATCAACCTCAGCGATATACCCCTGAAGAGCCTCTACAATTTTGGCACCACCCTCACCATGTTTCAAAGACAATTTGCCATTGGCTATCACATCATATAAATTAAGACTGTTTACTCCAGGAGCAAAAACAACAGGAGCACCTTCGTTCGTACCTTCTGCAGGCATCTCACCATATTCCACATGTGGTTCACCTAAGCCTTTCAAAGAGCCTTTAAACACGTCATCTGCAACAACAGCCAACGGATCTGTTACTACTACATAAATTTTAGCCTTCACAATGTCATCTGCAAGCACGTTTATCAAGAACCCTGAACGATCTGTATTCTCATTAAAGCTTGTTCCCGGTCTTTCACTAAATTTCCACGTACCGTCAGCTTTCAAACTAGACTTCAGCATTTCAATTTTTTCCTGTGCTTTGCCCCCCGGTTGTTTACTTGCTGCTGCAATAGCAAACTCAGCCCTTTCCGGAAGTTCTGAGAACAAATCTTTAAAGTTCAAATCTTTCAATAAATCCAAACCATTAATTGTCATTTCCTTAAAACCATCCGCAAGATCTTGGGGATTATAATCCGCTTTAATCGTAACACCTCCTAAATCTTCAGCTATGGAAGAAAAGTCATCAGACACTTTCACAGTAAAGTAATTAGAGCCAATAATCGTTCCTTTTAAATTCAACTGAAGAGATACAGCATAAGTTTTTCCAGCTTCCGCTTCACCAAGAGCCTTAATAGGTACTTTTATGAAATCGCCTTCCAATGTCACATCTCCGCTCACTTTAAACTGTTCACCATCAGCTGCACGAGTAAGCACATGAGATTCAGCAATTGTAAATTCGGCACCATCCAAGCTTTTGAGAGCCGGTCTTGCCAAGAAATTCACTGTGGTAGCAGTATTACCGATCTCTACAATACCATCTATTGTCTCCGGACTATAAATCAAAGAATTCACTAAAGAACCTAATGGAAGGATATATTCTTCACCTTCTATTGTAATGATAGCCTCCGTATCAGTAACTACTATAGAGATATTTCCTCCACCCGGCTTAATTACAATCTTTTGCCCATCACTCAACGTTAATGTATACGTGCCATTACTTTCATCTACCTTCGTAATGCTCGCACCAGTCATCAAGGCTTTACTTAATTGAGTTTTGATGTCATCAATTGCTACCTCAATTACTGACACTCTTGACTTCAGATCATCAACATCATCATTGTCACATGAAACAAAAGTTCCTGTTGAAAGAACCACTGCTCCCAAAAGGAGCGCATTAAAAAATCGTTTGTTCATAATAATTAAATTAAAAGTTGGTAAATATATAAGTTAGGTCACTAAAAACCTTTATCTTTCTATTGTCATAAGGAAGATTATCCACAGGTGGATGCTTTACGTATACTTGTGCATTTTTCATATTTATTAATTTAGTGTTTTAAATTCTATGAAGGCAAAAGTATGGTACGAACGTTAAAATAGTCCTTAAAAAGACATTAATCGAAGTAGTTTTTTCAAAGGAAAACAAGGGTTTCAGAGCATTTTAACTCTTTCACATTAAAGAATCATATATAAATGGATTAATCGAAGAAAAATAGACCTCAGATAAAGGTTATTCTTGGATTATGTATTATAATTAAGCCTTTCATAAAAACGAAACTTGTGGCTATACAACCCATAAATCAGTTATATAACCACAAGCTTTAATTAAAGATTTCTGTATTGATCAGTTATTTGCCTACACCATTCTCATTAAAAGCACTCACAGAGAAGTAATATTCAGAATCCCTATTGAAATAACGAGCCTCATATTGATTTTCGTAAACCACCATAGAGTGAGTCAATTTCTCTTTTTGTATTCCCCAACGTAAAATATACCCTGTTACATTTTCCTGCGGATTCCATGTAAACCGGTAGATACGTTTATCATTATTATCACGTGAAGCCTGGAATCCTGTAACTTCGGCAGGCACCTTACCACCACCTTGACCAAAGACGCGCAAATCGAACAGAGAAAAACTACCTTCCATGTCTTTAGTGTTACAGATTTTTAGATATTGCACTTTCGCAGGAACATTCAAAGTATGCAGTTTATGAGGAGCATCCTGCAGATTTTTTTCTTCATCCACCAGACGAGTCCACTCTTTGCCATTTGTAGAACCTTCTATACAATATTGATAAACCACAGGATCATGGGGCGCATGTACATTAAAATTATGATCTGCGAAATTCACCTGAATGGCATTCACTTCCATTGGTTTCCCAAGATCTATTTGTAGCCATTCACCAACATTGCCAGTTTGAGCAGCCCACCAGGTTTCAACTTTTTCATCATTAGCCAATTCTGGTTCATACCCCTCAAAATGTGAAGACGAGGATACTTTTTTCTTATATGAAAGCAAGTTCCATCCCATATTAATATCTTCCTTTTCAAAATCGACCTTCCGATCAGGAATACAGAAAGGATAATCAGCAAAAGTTGTCAACGCATACATACCATACTTCTCAGAAACAACTACCGGGAATAAGCCTAAACGACGTTCAAACCAATGACGAACAGAAATAGTCATAGATGCTACATGCCAGTAATTACCATATTTATCTTTGAATGTATGTCCATGACCAGCACCACCGATGAAACCTCCGGGCTTAAAAGAGAATGGATTGTCTTCCACATATTCAAACGGGCCTAACGGATTATCACCAACATAATTACCATCACCATAAATACGGTATTGAGTACCGGGAGCTGCATATTGCAAATAATAGCGACCATTATGTTTCAGTACACATGGACCTTCATTCCAACCTTGACGTGGTTCTTCATTGTTCTTACCAGGAACTTCCCAACCATATTTATCACAATTATGTTGAATCAAAGCTTTAGGCTCTCCAATAGCTCGGAAGGCATCTTTGGGATCCACCTCTACTCCCATTATCGGATCCACATCCGAACATCCCCAATAAAAATACACCCTTTCATCATCATCTTTAAAGAATGCCGGATCATGTTGAGGAAACTCAAACTTTGTATCTACTTCTTCCCAAGTGTCCTTTTCAGGATGAGCGTTTTTATAAATACGGGTGTTTCCACTGGATGCCGTAAAATAAAGAGTATCACCATAAACAAGGATGGTCGGAGCATAATCTTCCATCGTTGGAATGGTTGTACAAGGGATATATTCCCATTTTGCCAGGTCTTCAGAACGCCAGTATCCACCGGATTTAGAGGCAAACATATAATAGTATCCTTTAAAATATTCCAGTACAGGATCAGCCGCTTCACGCCGTGACTCATCATTAGGTTGGAAACGATAGTTCAGATCAATAGGATTGGTTACAATTCTATCATTCTTAACCGGAACTTGCTCGGAAGTACAACTACTTATCAGTCCTGAAACTAAAGTTATACTCACTAATTTCGCTAATTTCTTCATGGTAGTTTTATATTTATTTTTTTCCCTTGGTATTCCACATTTACAGTATATGACTCATTATCCAACCCTAATCCGTCTTGTCCATTTACAAGAACAATATGAAATTTACGTTCTTGCAACATACCATTATAGTTACCTTGACGAGGATGGATAGTCAGTTTTCGCTCCTTATCATTCCACGTCATACGGATAGTGGAGTATTTACCTTTTTCATAGTTATAATTATCATCCTCATCTTCATACAGAGTAAATTCTCCATTAGCTCCTGGATAAATACGAAGCTGTAAATCGTCCCATGATTTCTCTGTTGCAAACTGAACAGTAGGACCAACAGGAATGATAGAACCAGCTTTCACATACAATGGAATTATATCAACAGGTGTTTCACGAGTGATTTCACATCCACCGTCTTGAACTTCGCCAGTCCAGAAATCAATCCACCGGGTTCCTGCCGGCAAATATAAAGAGCGACTTCTGGTCTCGCTGGTAACCGGAGCTACTAATATAGATTTTCCGAAAAGATATTCATCACCCAAATCCAGCACTTCCTTATCTTCAGGGAAATCTGAGAATAAAGCACGCATCAAGCTTTCACCTTCAGAAGTAATCTTCCATGAAGTTGAATAAATATAAGGCAACAGGCGATAACGGAGATTGATCATTTTCTCTTGTGCATCGAAAGCCCAATATCCACGTTCACCAAACATGAAGATTTCCCGAGGCGTGTTTGTACCATGCGAACGCATCATCCCTGTAAAAGTAGCAAATTGCATCCAGCGTACATACAATTCATGGAATGCCGGATCCTTTACACCTTCCGGAAATTTGTTGGCAGAGAAGAAACCACCAATATCCGAGTTCCAATAAGGAATACCTGTCAAAGAGAGATTTAACGCTGCAGATATCTGATTACGTAGCACACCCCAATCAGAAACCACATCACCCGACCACGCTTGTGCAGCATAACGTTGCTGACCGGCAAAGGCAGAACGAGTCAGAATGAAAACACGCTTATCAGAAGTTTCCTGTCTTTGATGATCATATACACCTCCCACGCTCACAATCGGAAAAGCATTACGAACCTTGCGGAAAGAGCCCAGATAAGTCTGAAAGTCCAAATCACCCTCTTTTATCGGACCATGTTCCGGTTCGGTTGCATCCAGCCACCAGCCATCCATTCCGATGCTGAACATATTCTTATTCATATATTTCCAGTAGATATCTCTTGCTACCGGATCATAGGTATCATATACTTTCACTCCATTATTCTGTGGAAAAGTCTCATGCACCATCAACTTATTCTGTGATTTCAATTCTGCATAAATCCCGGTTTCCGGACCAAAAGAAGGCCATACTGAAATAATGGCATGAGCATTCAAACGATGTACTTCTTCCATCATCTTTTTAGGATCAGAGAACTTCGGATTACGGAACTCAACTGCATTCCAGTCTTTATGATCCTCACCCCAGTAACGCCAATCCTGAATGATACCATCCAAGGGAATTTTTAAATCACGATACTTCCTGACCACGCCTACCAGCTCATCCTGACTAACATAGCGTTCTCTTGATTGCCAAAAGCCATAAGTCCAAAGTGGGAACATAGGAGCTTGTCCGGTTAGTTCACGCAATCCAGCCACAACTCCATCCGCTCCACCACCATAAACAAAGTAATAATCACACAAATCACCCACTGCCGAATCAAAGGTCATACCCTCTGCATTATCAGTGAAAGTTGTGGGAGAATAATTATCCCAAAATAAAGCATAACCTTTGATAGAATGAACCAAAGGAATACAGATTTCCGTATTCGCCTGTTGCAGGAAAATAGTCTGGTTACGCTGGTTCATCCGCCCCTGCTGGTGTTGTCCCAAACCATAAATGGCCTCATCACTATCCAACACGAAAGTCTGGCGAACCTGATAGGTAGAATTTCCCGCATCATTGAATGGAGTAAAACCAATAGAAGAAGGCTTCTCAGCTAACAAGACCTTACCATCTTTATCAGTAAAACGAACTTGTTTTTGGGCAATATCCATAATTGCTACTAATTCGGAAGTAGCAAGAATCACTTCACCTTTTGTCTCTTGCAATTTGTATTTTACCTTTTCTGGTTGCATAGTGACAGACAATGATTGCTTATCAGGTGTCTTTCCGACTGGATATTTCTTCACGCGGATGATAGAAGAAGAGAAACATTCCAACTCCATACAAGTCGTTCCAGTCTCTACTTTTACCCCATTTGGAGTACGCAGAACAGATTGCCCCCATGACGGGACAATCTGTACACAGATACATAAGAATGCTAATAGTTTTCTCATAGTATCAAAATTATATAGATAACACTTTATATTTGGTAGTAAATATAACTGGATCCGTATTCTCCTTATCTACACTGAAAGGTATCAGTTTCTCTTCTCCCGGAGCTAACTCATAATGAACGTTATTGCCTACTTTCTTACCTCCGACATACATTTCAATTTTTCCTGTATCCATCAAAGTTCCATTGTTTTTGACAGACACCCAAATAGTTTTCTGATTCTTTACCAAGTTTTCTTCCACTTTGAATAAAGTCAAACCGAAATCTGCAGCAAATTCATGAGTATATTCAAGCATACCGGACAAACCTCTTTTGGAATCTGCATAACCCACACTATCCTTAATACGGTCTTTGGCCACATACTGAGGACTTACACCTCCAACTAAGATTTTGAAAGCACCTTTCTCTACAACCCGGTCCATATGATCGTTCAACAGTGATAGTTCATAAGGTGTCAGTTCAAAAGAAACTGTTTTCGCTTCACCTGGTTTCAGATGAATACGGGTAAAGTCTTTCAATTCTGTAATACGTGTCTTCACACTGGCATACATATCCGTTACATACAGTTGTACCACCTCATCACCGGCCCGTTGACCTATGTTCTTCACAGTAGCCTGCACTGTAATATTACCATTTTCTTTTTCCTGTATTTTCAGACCAGAATATTCAAATGAAGTATAACTCAAACCATATCCGAAATAGTAAAGAGGATAATATTCCATATCCGAATATTCATAACGACGACCGGAAGTTTTAAAGTTATAATAGAGAGGGAGCTGACCTACGTGACGTGGAAAAGTCATCGGCAAACGACCGGCAGGATTATAATCACCAAACAGCACATCTGCTGTGGCCGGACCACCTTCTTGTCCCGGCAACCAATTCACAAGGATAGCCTTACACAACTCTGACGCCTTAGACAGATTATAAGGGCGCCCCGCCTGAAGAATCAATATAACAGGTTTTCCAGTTGCACAAACAGCTTCCAATAATTCCTGTTGTTTACCTGGCAAAATCAAGGTTGCATAATCATGGTTCTCACCGGATGTTTTATATACATCTGTCGTAGCCTCACTGGTTGAACAATCTCCCAAAACCAATAGCACCACATCTGATTGTGAAGCTACTTTTACCGCCTTTGCAATATTGTTTTCACCCAAGCTTGTAAAATCACAACCTTGCTCATAAATCACTTTTGTCTGTTTTCCTACCGCTTGTTTGATACCAGTCAACACAGATTTTAACTGACCAGGCTGAAGTTTAGGAGTGTAATCACCAGGCTGAAGATCATTTGCACCGGGACCTAACACAGCAATCGTACGCATGTCTTTAGACAGAGGTAAAATATTATCCTTATTTTCTAACAGTACAATAGATTCACGAGCAGCCTGACGTGCCATTTCTTTATGACTATCCGAATTCCACCCCGGATAAATCTTATTCCAGTCCAATGGCTTGTTTGGTGCTTTTTCAAACAGTTCATTGCGGAACATCATACGCAACATTGTGCGGCACACCTCATCAAGATTCTCCATATTGATACGTCCATCCTTTGCGGCCTGTATCACCTCCTTATCATTATAAGTATCACCACAGTTTGTAGCAATACCGGCAGCCAAAGCCTGGTTAGCAGCTTCTATTTTATTTTTAGCCGTATAATGCTTACGGGCAGTCAAGTTACCTATAGCACCACAGTCGCTAACGATAAAGCCGCTGAATCCCCATTCCTCACGCAAAATATTATGTAGTAATTCTCTACTTTTAGCTACCGGAACACCCAGGAAATCCGAATAAGCCATCATCAAAGATTGGCAATCATAGTTACGAATCACATGACGGAACGGAACCAAATGTACTTCGCGCATTTCACGTTCAGACAATCCTATATCATGAGAATCGCGTCCTCCCAACGGAGCACCATGACCACCAAAATGTTTCGGAGTAGTATACAACCCCATAGACTGGTAGCCTTTAATCCAAGCTCCACCAATTTGCGATACCAAAACCGGATCCTCTCCAAATGTTTCCTCACAACGTCCCCAACGGGCATCCTGAGCTACATCCAGTACCGGAGACCATGCCTGCATAGTACCTGCCGAAAGAGTTTCATCGCCAACTGCCATTGCCACTTCTTCCGTCAACTTCTTATTCCAAGTTGCCCCCATTGCAAGAGCCTGGGGAAAGATAGTAGCTCCACTACCATATGAGAAGCCATGTACAGCTTCCACCTTTGTAATGGGCGGTACATACAAATGAGGAATACCGGGAATGCCCCAGCCCTCACGTATCAGTTCCATTTTATCTTCCGGCGTCATCACAGACAACAGGCTTTCTACACGTTCTTCCACCGGAAGCGTAGGGTCCATATAGCGTAGCGAAGTCTTTTCTCCTTTCCGATCTTTCAATTCCTTATCAGCCAGAAGAACAGATACCTCCTTTACCATAAAAGGTTTAACACGATCACCTCCCTTAAAAGCCAACCGGACATGTGCCCCATATTTAGGTGAAAACTTCAACCGCATCTCTTTAGCGCTACCCTGTACCTGATAATCGACAGGCACTCCCAGATTCATAGGATCATATGTAACAAAGATATTCATCAGTTGCTTTAAATCCTCTTTAGAAACACCTTGCATCTGAACCCCAAGCTCACATACATCACCAGGAGTCTGGATAGTAAACATCAACCATTGGTCTGCTTTCAAGTCCTGACCACTAACTTCCCACATTGTCTTTTGATCCTTATCAAAAGCTAACGAAGCTTTTTCTACATTAGTCGATGCTGAAACGGACAAAATATCACTTGGCTGCTGAGCCATTAGAAAAGAGCAGGATAATATTCCTGCAAATAAGAATAAGTGCCTTTTTAAGTTCATATTATCAGATTTTAATCTATTTTTATGCAAAGTAAACGGCAACCGCTTAATAAAATGATAAAACAATAATTAATGAAACATTAAAATCCACTTAATGAATCACTTTTGCAGGAAAAGCGAAGCCTAGCCGTAATAATTGCATAAATAAGTAATCGGTTTTCACCAAAAAACACTACTTTTGTACGAGCTAATACTTCATTAAGGACATACAAAATGAAAAAGACACAATCTATTATCTTTCTTCTGTTGATGTGTATGCGTTCAGTCGCTCAGCTTCCTGAATATGGTTTGCATATCCAATCCTACCCGCTTCAGAATTCTGAGTTTACCAGTATGGTATTAGAAGATGGAAAGCCCATAGAGACTAAAGGAGACAAAATTACCCTGAGTTTTAACCTCTGGGTGAGACCCGATAATGTATTCGGAACCGTATTCCGCATCATTACTGAAAACAATAAGAATGTCGATCTGATGTACAGTGTCAGCGAAAACGACCGACGCTTCCCAATTCTGGTCACTGGAGATGCAGTACACCCCATTCAAAAAGAAGTGAGGCGTGAAACTTGGACTTCAGCCAGCCTGACCCTCGATGTTAAAGAGGGAAATATTACCGTATTATATGATAGTACGGAAATCAATGTGAATTATCCCGACCTGAAGGGTACGCAGAAACTACGCTTTGCTTTCGGCTATTGTCCCTATGAGGGCTTCTCTTTAGCCGATGTGGCTTCCGTTAATTTAAGAGATATCAGTATCAAGCGCGGATTACAGGAGATACGTTTGTGGAAAATGGCGCGCCATAATAAGGAAGTCTGTTATGACGAGATTTCCCACAGTCCGGCTTCCGGCAAAAATACCCGTTGGATTATAGACCAGTATATCACCTGGAAGAAGATTCATTCACAGCAATTCAAATCTTCTCCCTCTGTAGCATTCGATCCTACTGTCGGAACTTTCTACATAGCCAACAATAAACAAAAGCTGTATGTTTTCCATACGGATGAAAGGATAACTGACACCATTCAGGTAAAAGGCGGTGAGTTTGTAGCCAACTATCCCAACCAGTTGATATATCTACCAGAGCAACATCAGTTGTTATCCTACAACCTGAATGAAAATCTATATTCATTCTTTGATCCTGCTTCACAAAGCTGGAAAGGGACACAGGCAGCCGTACAAGAACATGACTATTGGAATAATACACTCGTTTATAATCCGGCCAATTCTTCACTGATCAGCTTCGGTGGATATGGACATTATCATTATAATAACAAGCTATTGATCTGCTATCCTTATGAGGATACCCCGCAGCGTCACCTCAATCTGACGAATATTCATCCCAGATACTCTTCCAGTTCTGTCATAGTTGACAGCACACTTTATATCTTTGGAGGACGCGGTTGCCCATCCGGACGGCAAGAATTATCTCCCCGCAACTATTATGATTTGTATGCTGTCAACCTTTTGACCCAGCAAGCCAATAAGCTATGGGAATTCACTCAGATTCCGGACGGAGGAGATTTTCAACCCAGTGAAAACATGGTTTATGATACTGAAAAAAAATGTTTTTACTTCTTCAGTACCCAGCAAGGTGGTACGTTGATGAAAATTGATACTCAAACACCACATTTTGAGCTCATGTCATTGCCTATAGGACTGAAATTAGAGGCTCAGTATATGTATACCAACATATACTATTCACCAAAACAAAAGAAGTTATATACAGTGATTCACCAAGCTGAAGTAAGCGGAAAAGCTGATATAGGCATCTATGAACTGAATTTCCCTCCGATTCCCATTTCATCCTTTAAGCAGCCTGATGTGGTTGCAGACAATACCAGTCAAAACGATCAGCCATCTATATGGCTGTACATTATAGTCGGAATACTGGTTATTGCCGGAATGGGAGTCTTCTATTATAGAAAGAAAAAGGCTGAAATAAACCGGGTCAAGACCGCCGCCGAGAACAACAAGAAAGCGGAAACAAACAGCCTCCAATCAGAAACAGCAGATGGCTCTCTAATCAATGATATATCTGAGATAAAAATAGAAATGCCTATACACACAGAGACAACGACATTCCACAATTATGATTTCTCCAAGGGATGTGTTTGTTTCTTTGGTGGCTTCCATGTTGTGGACAAAGAAGGCAATGACATTACAGCCTTATTTACTCCAACCCTTAAGGCTTTATTGATATTGCTTATACTCTATACCGGAAGAGACTCCAAAGGAATCATTGGTCATAAACTAATCCAGCTATTATGGTATGAAAAGACGGATGAATCTGCCAAGAATAACCGTAATGTATATATGAGTAAACTACGCGGTTTATTGGAAAAAGTAGGCGATATCAAAATATTGAATCAAAATGGCTTCTGGAGCATACAGTTTGAAGAAGGGACTATTTGCGACTATCTGGAAGCACTTCATTTATATAAAGAGAATAATAGTCAGAACTTAGAGAAGCTGCTTGAGTTATTGCTACGTGGTATGATGTTACCTAATATGGAAACCGATTGGATCGATACGTTCAAAAACGATTTTTCAAATAGCACTATCGATCTGCTTTGCAGATTACTGAAGCGGGAAGACCTCTCGGAGACGTTAAAGCTAAAAATTGCAGATACACTATTCCAACATGACTACATCAACGAGGAAGCTCTTTGTGTAAAATGCCGCATTCTTTGTCAGCAAGGCAAGAAAGGGCTTGCCAAGACTGTCTATGATGCTTTCTGCAAAGAATATGCTGCTTCGCTGGGAACAGAATACAAGTTCTCCTTAATGGAAATTATCGACGAACAAAACTGAAACAAATAGAGATACTCCAAAAGAAAAACGTCTGACCTGGATACTCCCAAGTCAGACGTTTCTTATTATATATCCGGATTCTACTTTGATTGATTTATTTACGTTCCGGTTGCTTCATTTCCAACGGTTTTTCTTTACGCAACATTTTACCGGCCTGACCTACCAACCATAAATAATGGTCACTTCCGATCCCTTCTTCAATGGGCACAAATGTACTGGCACCAACAGGAACTTTTTTAGCACACTTAAAGATAGCTGTACCTTCGTCTATTTCATCAAACATGGCTACATAAATCATTTCGGCCCCTTCCTTGATAGCACCGGATAACTGTTTCCAAAGGAACGAACCCTTATTGCGCGGTATTTGCACACTATTCTCATGACCTTTCATATTACGCCAGGAGAAGCCCGGAAAAGCCAGAGGAGCATAGTCTACTTTATTTTTCTTAGCCCAGGCAATATCATCTTTAATCAGTTTCTGATAACGGGGATATGAATTCTCATTATAACGTCCCACGAACCACGGCATCACAACATCACACCGTTTTATCAATTCATGCAAGCGAGGGTCCGACTCAGTATCACCATTCAGTTCACGCCAATGCGTGGGTACTCCCAACATTACATTAAACCCCTGTGATTTCAAACCATTAATAATCTTTTCTGCTTCGTTCAGACCATAACGGCGACGGTCATTGAACCCTACACCCCAGATTGTAACCAGTGGTTTCCCATTATGATACAGATAGGACGGGTTCTTAGCATGATCCTTTAAAGCATGGCGCTGAGCTATGTCGGCAATATCCTTTAGCAGGACCTCTTCATCGCCAGGGCGCATACCACTCAAATCATACATCACACAAATGGCGCGTTCATACTTATTAGCAGCCTTCATTGCTGAGTTCAGTACTACGTTGAAGTGATTCAATCCGCTCTTATTGCGAATCTCGCCTACAAAGCGTTGCATGAAAACTCCATCCAGCCCGTACTCTTTCATCCATCTGAAGTGAGTATCCACCGTAGATTCATCATGCGAAGAGAAAGTATAGGCCGGAGTTCCATCGGCAAACTTGAACTCCGTCTTATACAGCTTTTTATATTCCGATACTTCGGGCCAAAAATCAATCGTACAAGAACCGGGGCGAAAACCGTCGTGCCCGGTATAGTGATACCAACCACGGCCGGCACCGTCGTCAGGGGCATTGAACCACCCCTGATAACCGGCCATCACCAATCCTTTATACGAATTATACTGCTTGCCAGCAGCTTGTGCTGTAACACCTATTGAAAACAGCATACATACAATAAACCAATTTATTCTTTTTACCATAACCTATTTTATCTATATCACTTTTTTAAAACGCTCTTTGCAATGTGTACTTTTCTCCCGGTCGGGTCTGTATATCATACTCGTATATCCTGTACAGGATGGGGTACTGCGCCTTTAGGCCCTCTGCCACCAAGGGCTCCTTGATATCTCCACGTTTCATCAACGGGTTCGGGTTCTCACCTTTAGCTTCTTTCAAGCCGGCACCTTCCAGCGGTACATACGAACGTATACGCAGGTTTCCACCGATACGTGAAGTTACAATAGCCGTCGTCAGCTCACCGCCATCCCAGTCCATATCAACTTCGAAAGCACCACGTGCCACCAGACCTTTCACACTACCTTTGCTCCATGCCGTAGGCAGGGCAGGTAACAGGTGCAGAGCTTCATCATGGCTTTGAAGCAACATTTCGGCTACGCCTGCCGTGAAACCGAAGTTTCCGTCAATTTGGAAAGGCGGGTGTGCATCGAACATATTCGGATAAGTGCGTCCGTCAGGATTACCCTTCTCCACCAGCTTCAGCATATTTTTAATAATTGTATACGCATGATCTCCATCGAGTAGGCGTGCCCAAAGATTAATTTTCCAGCCGATAGACCATCCCGTAGCCATATCACCCCGATAGAGGAGCGAACGCTTAGCGGCTTGGAAAAGCTGCGGATGGGCATAAGGAGAAATCTGATTACTCGGATAAAGCCCATACAAATGGGAAACATGACGGTGATCATTATGCGGGTCATCCACATCAGCAAGCCATTCCTGCAACTGGTTATGTTTGCCTATCTGCATAGGAGGCAAGCGCTTGATCATGCCTTGCAGGCTATCGCAATACGATGTATGATCGGGATATAACAACTTCGTGGCGGACAGTACGGAAGTCAAAGCATCCAATACTATCTGAGTATCCATGGTACATCCAGCGGTCAACATGGTTCCTGTTCCCGGAGGACCTTGCTCGGGAGACATAGACGGTGCACAAACCATCCAACCGTACTTAGGATGCTCTACCAGGAAATCGAGGAAGAAATCAGCTGCCCCTTTCAAAGCCGGATAGGCAGTCTGTAGGAAAGCCTGATCTCCTGTATAGAGATAATGTTGCCACAAGTGCTGACTGAGCCACGCACCGCCCAAAGGCCAAACATACGAAGCACCATCCACCGGACCGGCCATGCGCCACAGGTCCGTATTATGATGCACCGTCCAACCCCGGCAATCATACAAAGTACGCGCAGTGCCTTGTGCCGACTCGGACAGTTCTTTCACCATCTGGAAAAGAGGTTGATGCATTTCGGGCAGATTAGTTACTTCTGCCGGCCAGTAGTTCATTTCCGTATTGATATTGATAGTATATTTTCCATCCCACGGAGCCAGCAATTCATGATTCCAAATGCCTTGCAAACCTGCAGGCTGCCCACCGGGTTGTGAAGAAGAGATAAGCAAATAACGTCCGAACTGGAACATCAGGGCTACCAATCCCAGGTCTTTTCCCTCGTTAAAGTGCTTAATGCGGTAGGAAGTTTCTTCTTTGCTGGAAGCACCTACATTCAGCGAGACACGTCCGAACAGCTTTTGATAAGCTTCCTCATGAGCTGCAAGGGCTTGTGCATAGGGGCGTTTCATGGCCTGCGACAAGAACTCTGTTGCACGGCGGGTTTCATTGGCACTTACGTCTTTATAATTGACAAAGTTAGTAGCAGCGGTTACATAGATCACTGCTGCGTCTGCTCCTTTCACTTCGATACAGTCGTTGGTGACGTTGACTTTGCCTTTCTCGGCCTTTATCTGCGTACGGGTTTCAAAGCGGATGGCACCCGGAATGCCTTCGTGTGCAGAGCCATGTCCGGACAGCAGCAAGCTTTTACCGTTCTTTTTTATTTCGTATTCTTTGTACGGAGTGCTATATCGAGTGGTAAAATTGACTGCTCCCGGTTTGTCGGCTTCGATACGCACAATCAGAGCATTATCTGCCAAGGATGTAAACACGGTACGAGTATAGTTTACTTCACCTATTTTATAACGTACAGAGGCTATCGCTTTCTCCAAATCCAGTTCCCTGCGATAATCGGAATAGTCAGCATGTCCTTCAAATTCCAGCATTAAACTGCCAATGGTTTGGAACGGCATACCATGTTGTCCGGTAAAAAAGTTATCGGCAATCACTTTTTCAGCTTCCTTCTCACGTCCGGAAAAAAGCAACTCCCTGACCGTAGGCAATACGCCGAGTGCCTTCGGACTATCGTTCCGGTGCGGACCACCACCCCAGACGGTCTCTTCATTCAGCTGTATTTGCTCGTTAACTACTCCGCCATAGACCATGGCGCCTAAACGCGAATTACCCAGAGGTAATGCTTCAGTCCATACTTTAGCCGGTTGCTTGTACCACAGCTTCAGATCGTCAGCTTTGACCATCATGCAACAAGCACACAGCAGGCACAGACTTATTAAACGGTTTTTCATGATTCTTAAAATTTACATTTTCCAAATGCAAAGAAAAGCGTATCTCATTAATAAATTCGATGAAAATGCATTAATATCGACTTAAAATTATATTAATGCATATCGGATGATGGAATTTACTCAAAATCGTACAAAAATGAACTAAATGCAATAGCTAACTCCGTTCTTAGGCATTCCTATACTTTTTCCCTTCCAACGGTTAGCCTTTTCCATCCGAACGTTTATTCTTTCCACCGTGGAGTTTCTTTCTTTCCACCATGGTGGAAAGAAAGTTTCCCCGTGATGGAAAGCAACTTTCTCCATGGTGGAAAGAATAAGCACCTACTACAATTTTCCTTAACCATCGTAGCGAAAAGAGATAAAAGTGGCGATGCGGCGGCTTAACCTCTAATGGTATATAGATCCCTGCCATCCCCTCCTTTCTCTACACATTCTTTTTCAAAGAGATAAAGCAGGCATTCCCAATATAATTACTACATTTGCAGAATAATCAACTACAAAAAGTACAAAGAAGATGGACTTAAACAGAGTATTTGCCACCGTGCAGGAAGCCAGTCGGAAATTGCTGTCGTTAAGCGACCGGGAAATCAATCAGATACTGCTGGCTGTAGCGGATGCCGCCTTGGCAAAGTCAGACTTTATTCTTGCAGAGAACAAGAAAGATCTGGAAAGAATGGATCCTAAAGATCCGAAGTACGACCGACTGAAATTAACCGCCGAACGCCTTCAAGGCATCGCAGCGGATACACGCAACGTAGCTACCCTCCCCTCTCCCGTAGGGCATATACTGAAGGAGAATACACACCCCAAAGGAATGAGACTTAAAAAAATAAGTGTTCCATTCGGTGTTATCGGCATCATATACGAGGCTCGTCCGAACGTTAGTTTCGACGTATTCGCACTTTGTCTGAAAAGCGGCAATGCCTGTATATTGAAAGGCGGTAGCGATGCTGACTACTCCAACCGGGCTATTATTAGCGTTATACACGAAGTTTTGGAACGTTTCCAAGTCACCCCTCATATCGTAGAATTATTGCCTGCCGACAGGGAAGCAACAGCCGAACTACTAAATGCAAGGGGGTATGTGGATTTGCTTATTCCCCGTGGCAGCAGCAGCCTCATCAACTTTGTGCGTCAGAATGCTACCATACCGGTTATTGAAACAGGTGCAGGTATCTGTCATACATTCTTCGACCGCTATGGTGATGTGGAGAAAGGTGCCGCCATTATCAACAATGCCAAAACCCGTCGCGTCAGTGTATGCAACGCTTTAGATTGCCTGCTGATTGATGAAGAGCGCCTCAGTGACCTATCGGTACTTTGTGCTCCGTTGCCAGATAGCCATGTGACAATCTACGCAGATACACATGCATACAACGTCCTGAAAGGCAGCTATCCCACCGATTTACTGAAAGAAGCTACGGAAGAAGATTTTGGAACGGAATTTCTGGATTACAAAATGTCTATCAAAACCGTCCAGTCTATCCGCGAAGCCATAGCACATATCCAAAAATACGGTTCCAAGCATAGCGAATGTATCGTAACAAATGATAAAGCTCATGCCGAACAGTTCTGCCGTGATGTGGATGCCGCCTGTGTGTATGTCAACGTACCAACGTCCTTCACGGACGGAGCGCAGTTCGGACTGGGTGCCGAGATCGGCATCAGTACACAGAAGCTTCACGCCCGCGGCCCGATGGCATTGGAAGAGCTCACCACATATAAATGGATTATCGAAGGCGAAGGACAGATAAGGGAGTGATAAGTGATCAGCCAAAGCTCCACCATAAATCATAAATTATAAATCATAAATATATAAGATGAAGAAGTTTACTTGTGTGCAGGACATCGGGAATCTGAAAGCTGCACTGGATGAAGCATTTGAGATAAAGAAAGACCGGTTCAAATACGTAGAGTTAGGACGAAACAAGACGTTGATGATGATTTTCTTCAACTCAAGCCTGCGTACCCGCCTCAGCACGCAGAAAGCTGCAACAAACCTGGGTATGAATGTAATCGTACTGGACATCAACCAGGGAGCATGGAAACTGGAAACGGAACGCGGAGTCATTATGGACGGTGACAAACCGGAGCACCTGTTGGAAGCTATCCCCGTAATGGGCTGCTATTGCGACATCATCGGTGTACGCTCTTTCGCACGATTCGAGAATAAAGAAGATGATTACAACGAAATCATCATAAACCAGTTCATTAAATATTCCGGACGCCCTGTATTCTCAATGGAAGCAGCTACACGCCATCCATTGCAAAGTTTTGCCGACCTCATCACTATTGAAGAATACAAGAAAACGGCACGTCCTAAAGTAGTTATGACCTGGGCACCGCATCCGCGTCCATTGCCACAAGCCGTGCCCAACTCATTTGCAGAGTGGATGAATGCTACAGATTATGATTTCGTCATCACTCATCCCGAAGGCTACGAACTCGACCCGCAATTTGTAGGACATGCCCGCGTAGAATACGATCAGATGAAAGCATTCGAAGGTGCAGACTTTATCTATGCCAAGAACTGGGCTGCCTATGCAGGCGATAATTACGGACAAATTCTAAGTAAGGACCGTGAATGGACAGTAAGCGACCGCCAAATGGCTGTAACCAACAACGCCTACTTTATGCACTGCCTGCCTGTACGCCGTAATATGATTGTAACGGATGATGTCATCGAAAGCCCCCAATCCATTGTAATCCCCGAAGCCGCCAACCGTGAAATATCGGCTACAGTAGTATTGAAAAGACTACTCGAATCACTTTAAAAGGTGATCCGGACAACGGACATTGAACTATTATATAAGTTTCGCCTTAGTTTGTCTTACACTCTAAGGCGAAATTTGTATTTTTGCTCAAAAAGCGAAGATAAGCTGCACCTCAGCATTAAAAATAAGCAAGCTTATTTTGTACTGCTTTCGGTTTGCATTATCTTTGCCCCAAATAACGCTAAGGATTATGACAATAAAAGAGTTTTTTTCTTTCCGACAGAATAAATTTTTCTGGGTAAACCTGATTGCAATGATCGTTGTGGTTGCCCTTGTACTGTTTGGAGTTTTGAAGGGACTGGATATATATACCCGTCACGGCGAAGCGGTAGTAGTGCCCAATGTAAAAGGCATGGGAGTGACTGAAGCCGAAAAAATGTTCCGCAACCAAGGACTGACCTGTATTGTTTCCGACTCCAGTTACGTAAAGAACTTACCCGCCGGATGCATCCTTGAACATAATCCTGCTGCCGGACAGAAAGTAAAAGAAGGACGCACCATCTATCTGACAATAAACACACTGAATGTACCTTTACAAATTGTTCCCGACGTAGCAGATAATAGTTCCATGCGTCAGGCACAGGCACGTTTATTAGCGACCGGTTTCAAGCTGGCCGAAAACGAATACATAGCCGGTGAGAAAGATTGGGTGTACGGCGTAAAGTACAAAGGACGCACACTGACCAACGGTGAAAAAGTTCCCGTAGGTTCCACACTTACCCTAATAGTAGGGGATGGCGGAGCCTTAGCTCAAGAGTCAGATTCTACAAATACGGAAACCACAGGTTCTGTTTCTTCCGGTGATTCTGCTACTGACGACTCTTGGTTCTAAACATTATATTTGGAGAATAAGCAACTTTCAATCATAATAACACATAGAAAAAACGAGGAATGATAGAAGAATTGCCGGATGACATAGCGATTGATGATGACCTGGACGACGTAGAGCCTGTCGGTGATGAGGCCCAACTCTATGAACACTTCCGTGTGGTAGTGGACAGGGGACAGGAAATGATGCGCGTAGATAAGTACCTTTTCGATCGTCTGACAAATGCTTCACGCAACCGCATTCAGAAATCAGCAGAAGCAGGTTTTGTAATGGCTAATAATAAGCCTGTCAAAAGCAGCTATAAAGTGAAGCCTATGGACGTCATTACCATTATGATGGATCGTCCACGCTACGAAAACGAAGTCATTCCCGAAGACATTCCACTCAATATTGTTTATGAGGACAAATACCTCATGATAGTGAATAAACCTGCCGGACTTGTTGTGCATCCGGGACACGGTAACTACCACGGAACTCTAGTGAACGCCATAGCCTGGCACATGAAAGATAACCCCGATTACGATGCCAACGACCCGCATGTCGGTCTGGTGCACCGCATCGACAAAGATACCTCCGGTTTGCTCGTTATAGCAAAGACACCGGACGCCAAAACCAATCTCGGCATACAGTTCTTCAACAAAACCACCAAACGACGTTATCGTGCATTGGTATGGGGAATCGTTGAACAGGACGAAGGAACCATTATAGGTAACATCGGCCGGAATCCCAAAGACCGTATGCAGATGACCGTGTTGCCCGACGACCAGGGTAAACATGCTGTTACCCATTACCGGGTATTGGAACGTCTGGGTTACGTCACCCTTGTGGAGTGTATTCTCGAAACGGGACGTACCCATCAGATACGTGTACATATGAAGCACATCGGCCACGTACTCTTTAATGATGAGCGCTATGGCGGACACGAAATTCTGAAAGGTACTCATTTTAGTAAATACAAACAGTTTGTAAACAATTGCTTCGATACTTGTCCACGGCAGGCATTACACGCAATGACGCTGGGCTTTGTACATCCTGCCACTGGTGAGGAAATGTACTTCACTTCTGAAATGCCCGACGACATGACCCAGCTAATAGACAAATGGAGAGGCTATATCAGTAACAGAGATTTAGAATGAAACGCACGATTGCTATCGTTTGCGGAGGTGATACCTCCGAATTCCAGGTTTCCCTGCGCAGTGCGCAAGGAATCTATTCCTTTATTGATAAGGAGAAGTATACATTATATATCGTCGAAATGCACGGACTCGACTGGCACGTGCAACTTCCTGACGGCAACAAAGCTCCCATCGACCGGAACGATTTCAGTTTTCAGGTAGATGGCAAGAAGGTGACATTTGACTTTGCCTATATCACCATTCATGGAACTCCGGGTGAAGACGGACGTTTGCAAGGTTATTTCGACCTTCTTCATATCCCTTATTCCTGTTGTGGTGTATTGGCAGCCGCACTTACTTACGATAAGTTTGCGTGCAACCAATATCTAAAAGTATTCGGTGTGCGCATTGCAGAGTCTTTAGTACTCCGTCAGGGACAGTCTATTTCCGATGAAGATGTAATAGAGAAGATTGGTTTGCCTTGTTTCATCAAGCCCAGCCTGGGTGGTTCCAGCTTTGGCGTAACCAAGGTGAAGACCAAAGAACAAATACAGCCTGCCATTGTTAAGGCATTTGGTGAAGCACAGGAAGTCCTGGTGGAAGCCTTTATGGAAGGTACGGAAGTAACCTGCGGTTGCTATAAGACAAAAAAGAATTCAGTAGTATTCCCTATTACGGAAGTAGTAACAGAGAATGAATTCTTCGACTACGACGCCAAGTATAACGGACAGGTTTCTGAAATTACTCCCGCCCGTATCTCCGACGATCTGACTCACCGGATACAGACTTTGACTTCAGCCATCTATGATATCCTGGGAGCTTCCGGCATCATCCGCGTAGATTATATTATCACTGCCGGAGATAAAATCAACCTGCTGGAAGTGAACACTACACCCGGAATGACGGCCACCAGTTTTATACCCCAACAGGTACGTGCTGCAGGTTTAGACATTAAAGATGTAATGACTGATATAATTGAGAACCAGTTTTAGTGACTAAGGGTTAATGATCAGTGATTGGCACTCAGCAGCTTCACTATTCACAACCAACTAAACGTTAATCATTATGAATATGGAATTTGATGAAATCCGCCCTTATCATGACGAGGAACTCCCTCAGATTTACGAGGAATTGATTGCCGATCCGGCTTTCCAGCAGGTGGCGTCTGCTGTCTTTCCAGAAGTTCCTTTTGAGGCGCTTGCACAGAAAATGCGTGCTTGCAAGACAAAATTAGAGTTTCAGAAAGCATTCTGTTACGTTATTCTGAGAAAGTTTTCCCGAGATACGACTCAGGGAGTGACTTTAGACCATACAGCACAGCCGGAGCATAAATCTGCTTACACTTACATCTCTAACCATCGCGACATTATTCTTGATTCTGGTTTCCTGTCAGTAGAATTGATAGACAAAGGCATGGACACGGTAGAAATCGCCATCGGTGATAATCTATTGATCTATCCTTGGATTAAGAAGTTCGTACGTGTCAACAAATCCTTCATTGTACAACGTACCCTGACCATGCGCCAGATGTTGGAATCCTCCGGACGCATGTCACGCTATATGCACCACACCATTAAGGATAAGAATCAATCCATCTGGATTGCCCAGCGTGAAGGACGTGCCAAAGACTCCAATGACCGTACCCAGGAAAGTGTGCTCAAAATGCTTGCCATGGGCGGAGAAGGCGATATTATTGATCGTCTGACCGAAATGAATATTGTCCCATTGGCCATTTCATATGAATACGATCCCTGTGATTACCTGAAAGCACAGGAATTTCAGTTGAAACGGGATATACCGGATTACAAAAAGACGCAAGCTGATGACTTGAAGAATATGCAAACCGGACTGTTCGGTGCAAAGGGACATGTACACTTCCAGGTGGCTCCCTGCATCAATGGAGAACTGGCTAAATTAGATCGTTCTCTTCCCAAACCGGAGTTATTCTCAGAAATTGCTGCACTCATAGACCGGAATATTCATGCGAATTATCGTTTGTATCCCGGTAATTACATAGCCCATGATTCTTTATCGGGTACTGAAACCTTCGCCGGTCAATACACGGCCGGAGAGAAGAAACATTTCATGGATTACATTGACCAACAACTTGCCCGCATCGAATTGCCTAATAAAGATATGCCGTTCTTGCGTGAAAAGATATTGCTGATGTATGCCAATCCGTTGACGAATTATTTGGATACCCAAACTGATAATCCGAAATAGAATAAACAATGAAAGGTAAGTTACAATTTCCAGTTTCTTTATCCTGGCTTTTGCCTATACTGTTATGTGTACTGGTTTCCTGTAGCGATGATGACGACTACTATTATCCATCTGTGAAACTGGACTTCCTGACTGCCCAAGCAGGTGCCGACGGTAGTTTACAGTCCATATTGACAGATGAAGGTGAGACGCTTGCAGTAGTGGAAGATGCATCAAACACACGTATAGATGCCAATTCTTCCCTCCGCATTGTCAGCAACTATGGCAAGGCAGCAACTGCCAATGGAGAGTCCGGAGCAAAATTGTATGCAGTACTGAAAGCAATATCTCCTGTTCCACAACCCGAGGATAAATTTAAAGATGGAATAAAACGTGATCCGGTAAATGTATTAAGCATCTGGATGGGCATTGATTACCTGAACTTAATGTTGGAAATCAAATCACAAAATAAAAGCCATGCGTTCCACTTTATAGAAGATGAAATCATCACGGACATAGAAACAGGAACCCGGACAGTACGCCTATCCCTCTATCATGATGATGGCGGAGATGTACAGGCTTATACCAAACGTGCTTATGCATCCGTCCCATTACGGCAATATGCTGAGGATGGAATCAATAAGATAACGGTTTATTTCAGCATCAACACGTATTCTGGCAAAGAAGCGACTTACGAATTTGAATATAATCCTTAATAAGATGAAAATGAATTCTTTTATTGCAGGCATTTGCCTGTTTTTCTCATCACTTTTCTCCTGTCAGCAGAAAGGAGACTTTAAGTCCGTCTCTGTGGAAGATTTCTCCACACTGATTGCCGATCCTGAAATGCAACGTCTGGATGTACGCACCTTAGCCGAATATTCAGAATCTCACATTCCAAAGAGCATCAACATTAATGTGCTTGATAAGACTTTTGCCGAAATAGCAGATTCAACCCTGCAAAAAGATAGACCTGTAGCCTTGTATTGCCGTAGTGGCAAACGCAGTAAGAAAGCTGCCGCCATCCTTAGTGAGAAAGGTTATGTGGTTTACGACCTTGATAAAGGTTTCGAAGAATGGAAGAAGGCAGGAAAGGAAATAGAAGAATAATATAGAGCAAGAAACAAATTGGCGCAAATAGAAAAGCCGCAAAGCACTTTATCAGTCCTTTGCGGCTTTCTTATTCTTTATTACAAAGAGAGTTTGCTTATGCTTTTACTCCGTTGTATTCGTCAGAAACAGTCAGTTTCTTGCGGCCTTTAGCACGACGTGCAGCTAATACTCTGCGACCGTTAGCGGAAGCCATTCTCTCACGGAAACCGTGTTTGTTTTTTCTCTTTCTGTTAGAAGGTTGAAATGTTCTTTTCATTACTGTATATTGTTTTATGTTATTATTTCACGTAATCGGGCTGCAAAAATAGGGACTTTTTTCAAAATAACCAAGAGTTAAGTCTTTTTCTCTCAAAACTTTTTGCGATTTTTACTGATTTCCATTACTTTTGCACCCGCAAAGCTCACTGAAGACAATTATATAACATCTAAAATAAAAAATATTAGTATGATTAATGCCCAAGACATTAAAATCGGAACTTGCATCCGTATGGACAACAAGTTGTATTTCTGTATTGACTTCCTGCATGTAAAGCCGGGAAAAGGTAACACTTTCATGCGTGTTAAACTGAAAGACGTAGTGAATGGCTATGTACTGGAACGTCGTTTTAATATCGGTGAAAAACTGGAAGATGTACGCGTAGAGCGTCGTCCTTATCAGTTCTTATATAAAGAAGGTGAAGATTATATCTTCATGAACCAGGAAACTTTTGACCAACATCCTATTGCTCACGACCTGATCAACGGTGTTGACTTCCTGCTGGAAGGAAGTGTACTGGACGTAGTATCGGACGCTTCCACTGAAACTGTTCTTTATGCTGATATGCCCATAAAGGTTCAGATGAAGGTTACTTATACAGAACCGGGTGTGAAAGGTGACACTGCTACAAATACATTGAAACCTGCCACTGTTGAGTCTGGTGCAACTGTACGCGTTCCATTGTTCATCAACGAAGGCGAAATGATTGAAATCGATACTCGCGACGGTTCTTATGTAAGCCGTGTGAAGGCATAAGCCGTTTCCCGAGTACATATAGTACGATTATACAAACTGCCTGTCAGAAGAATTAAGCACTTCTGGCAGGCAGTTTTTTCTATAGGGGAGCAAAAGAATATACGATTGGGAAGATTATCGGAAAAGAATGATTTATCTTTGTAAGCAATAAGCAATAGAATTGCACCATGAGTAAACTGATAAAGACAGACAATGAACTAAAAGATTAACACCTATGAGATACTCCGTCATTATTCCTGTATATAATCGTCCCGATGAAGTGGACGAACTCTTGCAAAGTCTGACCGAACAAAATTTCAAAGACTTTGAAGTCGTGATTGTGGAAGACGGTTCCTCTATCCCCTGCAAAGAAGTAGTGGACAGGTACCAGAAGCAACTGGACATACACTATTATAACAAACCCAATTCCGGTCCCGGACAAACCCGCAACTATGGTGCCGAACGGAGTACCGGAGAGTATCTGATCATTTTAGATTCTGACTGTATCCTGCCCAAAGGCTATCTTGCCGCCATCGAGAAAGAATTGCAGGTTACCCCTGCCGATGCCTTCGGCGGACCGGACCGGGCACATGAGTCTTTTACGGATATACAGAAAGCTATCAACTACTCCATGACTTCCTTCTTCACTACCGGAGGCATCCGGGGAGGAAAAAAGAAAATGGATAAATTCTATCCACGCAGCTTCAATATGGGGGTCAAGCGAGATGTATATGCCGCATTGGGGGGATTCTCTAAAATGCGTTTCGGAGAAGATATAGACTTCAGTATCCGCATATTCAAAGGCGGTTATCGCTGCCGGCTGTTTCCTGACGCATGGGTGTATCATAAACGTCGCACAGACTTAAAGAAGTTCTTCAAACAAGTACATAATTCAGGGATTGCACGTATCAATCTGTATAAGAAATATCCAGAGTCTTTGAAAGTTGTTCATCTCTTGCCCGCTGCATTCACATTGGGAGTAGCTATACTATTACTTGGTAGTCCTTTCTGTCCTTACAGCCTGACGCCCATCGCTTTATATGCGCTACTGGTATGTGCAGATTCTTCCATCCAGAACCGAAGCCTGCGTATCGGCATCTATTCCATTGCAGCCTCCTTTATCCAACTTATCGGATATGGCACGGGATTCTGGAGAGCCTGGTGGAACCGCTGTATACTTGGCAAAGATGAATTCGAAGCTTTCAAAAAGAACTTTTATAAGTGATTAGCGATTCACAATCAACATGGAAAAACTAACTATCAACCAGTGGGCGGAAGAAGACCGCCCGCGAGAAAAGATGATGCTGAAAGGTGCAGAAGCCTTAAGCGATGCCGAATTGCTTGCCATCCTTATCGGTTCGGGAAACACAGAAGAAAGCGCAGTATCACTTATGCAACGAGTACTTTCCGCCTGCAGTAACGACCTGAACCAATTGGGTAAATGGGAAGTACAGGACTTCTCCCGTTTCAAAGGCTTCGGTCCTGCCAAAAGTATCACCATCATGGCAGCACTGGAACTGGGCAAACGTCGCAAACTACAAGAGCGTCCGGAACGCACCACCATCCGCTCTTCCAAAGACATCTACGAAATCTTCCACCCGCTTCTCTGCGACCTGGCACACGAAGAGTTCTGGGTTTTACTCCTCAACCAAGCCTCCCGCGTCATCGACAAATCCCGCATCAGCCGAGGTGGTATCGACCAGACTACTGCTGATGTACGCAGCATCCTGCGTGAAGCTTTAATGCAGCGTGCCACACAAATAGCCCTGATACACAACCATCCTTCGGGCAGCCCTCGCCCCAGTACAGACGACCAACGTCTGACGCAACTTGTCCAGAAAGGAGCCCAAACCATGAACATCCGTCTCATCGACCATGTTATTGTAACAGACGGAGTATATTATAGTTTTAACGATGAAGGAATGATTTGAGAGAAGCATCTTTTACATCAGCACAATAAAGGATGCAAATGAAAGGGAGTAATGTTTGATGGGAAAGGCTTTAATAATCTGTTTGCTGAGTATCTATAACAGGCTTTTTCAAAACCCGTTCCTTTGTAGTTTCAATTTATTTCTTTAGCTTTGCTTTAAGAAGATAGTCTGTGCTCAGCATAATGCAAATAAATTTGCTTCTGTTTTCGGTTTCAACTATCTTTGCCTAACTAAAATAATACGAATATGACCAAGTTTGAAATAGAAGAAAAAATAGTGGCGATGCTCAAAACCGTATTCGACCCGGAAATTCCGGTAAACGTGTACGATCTGGGACTTATCTATAAAATAGATGTCTCCGACAGCGGAGAAGTTAACATTGACATGACCCTGACAGCTCCCAACTGCCCGGCAGCCGACTTTATAATGGAAGACGTGCGCCAGAAAGTGGAATCAGTGGACGGTGTCACTGCTGCCACCATCAATCTGGTATTCGAACCGGAATGGGACAAGGATATGATGAGTGAAGAAGCCAAGTTGGAATTGGGATTCTTATAAGTACTCAAGTAGTAAGCAATTAGTAACAAGCAGAATAGCACGGTTATGAAGAATGTATATTTCCTTTCGGATGCACACCTCGGCTCACGTGCCATCGAACACGGACGCACACAAGAACGACGCCTCGTCAACTTCCTCGACAGTATCAAGTACAAAGCTTCTGCCGTGTATTTGCTGGGCGATATGTTCGACTTTTGGTATGAATTCAAGACCGTTGTGCCGAAAGGCTATACCCGTTTCCTGGGCAAACTATCCGAACTGACGGATATAGGAGTGGAAGTACACTTCTTCACAGGAAACCATGACATTTGGTGCGGAGACTATCTGACTAAAGAGTGCGGTGTCATTATGCATCGCGAACCGCTTACAACGGAAATATACGGTAAGGAGTTCTACCTCGCCCACGGTGATGGTTTGGGCGATCCTGACAAGAAATTCAAGTTCCTGCGTTCCATGTTTCACAACGAGTTTCTACAAGTTCTTTTTTCTGCCATACATCCCCGTTGGAGTATGGAATTGGGACTGAACTGGGCCAAGCAAAGTCGCTTGAAACGCATTGACGGCAAAGAGCCCGAGTATATGGGTGAAGACAAAGAATTCCTGATACTCTACACCAAAGAGTATCTGAAAAGCCATCCGAATATTAATTACTTTATCTACGGACACCGTCACATCGAACTGGATCTGATGCTGAGCGCTACCGCCCGTATCACCATACTGGGAGACTGGATTAATTATTTCTCTTATGCCGTTTTCGATGGTGAGAACCTTTTCCTTGAGAATTTTATCGAAGGAGAAACCAAACTATAATCCTCCCCCGGCAACCTTAAAGTGCCAACCAACCGTTTGATCTGATATGAACCTTTTAAGTCACAAATATCTCTTTGCCGGATGTTTACTTATCGCAGGCACTCTTTCGGCATGGGGACAGTCCGCTCCTTCCCTTGCTATCCGCATTGATGACCTCGGAGCATTCCATTCTGTCAATGAAGCCTGTATTGAAACCTACCAGTCGGGTATCGCCCGTTCTGTAGAAGTAATGCCCGTAGCCGCCTGGTATCCGGAAGCAGTCCGTCTGCTAAAAGAGAACCCGGGATTGGATGCCGGTTTACATTTAGTGATTACCAGTGAATGGGAAAATGTAAAATGGCGTCCCTTAACCCATTGCCCCAGCCTGACGGATGAGAACGGATACTTTTATCCGATGATGGGACCCAATCCCGCCTATCCGGGACAATCGGTTATGGAAAATAAATGGGATATAAAAGAGGTAGAACAGGAGTTTCGCGCACAGATTGAGATGGCACTGAGAAACATTCCCCAACTCAGCCATATGACGGGGCACATGCTGTCCACCGGATTCACTAAAGAAGTGAATGAACTGGTGCTACGCCTGGCAAAAGAATACAATCTTCCTTCCATTGATCGCATGGATTCACCACAAGATTATCAGTTCACTTACATTGGTTATGACGGTCCGAGCCGGACCTCTGCCGAAAAGGAAGAAAGCTTCATACGTTCCCTGAATAAGCTGGAAGCAGGCAAACGATATCTGTTCCTCGATCATCCGGCACTGGACAATGAGGAGATGAAAACCGTCTTTCATATCGGCTACGAACAGGTAGCACTCGATCGGCAAGGCGTCACAGACTTACTTACCAGTCCGCGTGTAAAACAAGTCATCGAGGAGAAAGGCATCAAGCTGATTTCTATCAATCAACTCACCAAAGGACTGCCCCGTAGCACTCCCTCCAAGAAACTGGAGAAAGCAATGGAAAAATACCTGGAAGCGGTGAAGAATGCCGGCCAAGACCTGCATAGCATCATGATTGTACAGCATGGCAATGTACTTGCAGAAAAATGGATGAGCGAAGGAAAAGAAGACGAGCCCCATGTACTAAACTCTGTCAGCAAGACTTTCACAGCCTCAGCCATAGGATTTGCAATAGCCGAAGGCAAACTAAAACTAACGGATAAAGTAATTTCCTTCTTCCCGGATCAGCTGCCTGCAAATATAAGTGAGAACCTGGAAGCCATGACTATCCACGACTTACTAACTATGACTTGCGGACATGACGGTGATCTCAGGAGTAATGAACGAGCAGCAAGAAATGCAGATAAAGGTTGGGTGGAACAATTTCTTGCCTATCCCGTAGATCATAAACCAGGAACATTCTTTGCATACAACAGTCCTGGTACTTATATGCTCTCTGCCATCGTACAGAAAGTAACTGGAGAAAAGTTAGTGGACTACCTATACCCTCGCCTGTTTCGTCCACTGGGGATTGTCAATGTGAAATGGCAGGAAAGCCCGGAAGGCATCAATTGCGGTGGCTGGGGTTTGTACCTCAAAACTGAGGACCTTGCCAAGATGGGCCAACTCTTCCTGCAAAAAGGAAAATGGGATGGACAGCAAGTGTTACCGGAGGAATGGATTGCCGAGGCATCTGCCAAACAGATTGCTTCTTTCCCGGCAGGAATGGATCCCGAAGCAGCCAAGAAATCAAAGATTAGTGAGAATACGAACGACTGGATGCAAGGTTATGGTTATCAAATGTGGCGTTGCCGCCACAATGCCTACCGCGCTGATGGAGCAGACGGACAATACATTCTCATAATTCCTGAAAAAGATGCCGTTATTGCCGTAACAGCGCATATCGGAGATATGCAGGCGGAACTGGATTTAATCTGGAAATACCTGCTCCCAGCACTGTAAACAGATGCTTCGTCTATTTAATCTTCTGTAAATGTCCCCAAGAAAAAGGAAATAAACGAAACCTTTTCATTTTAATCTTGTAATATATCCATAAACCATTAAAAATATACAGTTATGGATGATTTGATTTATAGGAATAATGCAATTGCCGAAGAGAATATCGACCCGCATGGTCGTCCGGCAAAGGATGAATTCGAGGAATTCAGTGAAGAGGTCTCTGAGCATACAGATCTTGGGTACAAGGATCAGAAAGTAAAGTCTGCAAAAGAGCGAAAGAAACGTCTCGAAGAAATGGACGAAATAGTCAAGGAAGACTTAAAGTAATAACAGCTAATATGAGTGTAGAAGTAGCAGCACGTTATTATACAACAAGCGCGGATTATGCGGATACGGATTGCGTAATCCGTATCATCCGCTTAATTCGCGCCTGAAACAAATCAATATCTGATTATTTATATCCCGCAACCTTTGCTATACGCTTCGGAATTTCCGTATTATCATATTTGCCAGCAAATTCCTTAGAGCCTGCACCCACCGCATATACAGGTACATATCCTGCTGTATGGCTGCCGCTTGTCCAACCTACCATAGCAATCTGGCTCATTACTTTTCTTGCAGAAGCAGCCAGCGGCTCAGTCTTTGAGTAAAGAGTTTCCTCGAACACGACCTTGTTCTTTACAAACGACTGTTCAAACTCATCACGCAATATCTTTTCCTGTTCCCAAGTCAAAGGCAACTCTTTCCAAAAGCCCATCTTTTCTGTTAACAGTGCTTTGGCATCTTCCCAAGTTACATCATGTCCTTTTGCCTTACGCAAATCAGTGATAGCAACAGAAAGTAAATCCTGAGATTGTTTTTGATTCTTCAAGGCTTTCAGATGCAATTCATACTTGCCTGTACCCAATCCTAAACCACCAGTTTCATGATCTGCCGTTACTACAATCAAAGTTTCTTTGGGATGCTTCTTATAAAACTCATACGCAACTTTGATAGCATTATCCATATCTATCACTTCTTCGAAAGTAGTAGCAGGATCATTTGAATGGCAAGACCAGTCTATCTTTCCACCTTCTACCATCAGGAAGAAACCTTTATTCTTACCCTTAGTCAAAAAAGAAATAGCACTTTCAGTTATCTCTGCAAGAGTCAAGTCTCCATCTTTGCGGTCAATAGAATAAGGCAGGCAAGAAGGGTTGGCATCATCTTTCTGAATCAGCACCATCTTATCAGCCTGAGCAGCTTTAGCTTTAAAATCGTCTACACCTTTTGCAATCGTATAACCGGCTTCCTCAATGATGGGGAAAATGCTTGGAGCTTCTTTCTTGTCAGCCGTAGTAGTTGGCTTCAAGAAACCACCACCTGCATAGAAATCAAAGTTAGCCTTCGGCAAGTCAAGAGCAATCTCGTAATACATATTACGATTAGGCTGATGCGCATAGAAAGCAGCAGGGGTAGCATGATCCACACTGACACTGGTAGTTACACCAACTTTCTTCCCGGCTTTCTTAGCTTTCTCGGCAACAGTCTGAATCACATTCTTCTGGTCATCCATACCGATAGCACCGTTATACGTCTTCACTCCGGTAGCCAGAGCTGTTCCGGCAGCAGAAGAGTCCGTTACAGAGTTGGTTGCAGAGAAAGTAGTAGCAACACCCACAGCCGGGAACTGAGTAAACAACAACGGTTTCACACCAATGCGTCCTTCCTGTTCGGCCAGATACATTTCCGTACCGTTCACCTGGTTCACTCCCATTCCATCACCGATGAAATAAAATACATACTTTGCCTGTTGGGCATACGTCACACCTGCCAACAGGACAAAGAACAATAAATACATGAATCTTTTCATAAATTGGTATATTTAAAGTAGTTTGAATAAATGTCGCTTTCTCTTAAGAGACAAGCAAAGATAAGGATTTTAAGCCAGTGCTTGGAGCAGATACTGTTAAAAAATAAAGCCGGAAGGCAATCTGCATTGCTTCCGGCTTCATTGTTACATCGCGATTGCGAGATTATTAACTTTTCAAGGATTATTTCTTATTTAAGATAGCCATAGTATCCGAGGCAATCATCAGTTCTTCGTCAGTTGGGATAACTACAACTTTCACTTTAGAGTCGTCAGCAGAAATCACCGCTTCTTCTCCACGAACCTTATTCTTTTCCATATCCAGTTTCACACCCATGTATTCCAGACCTTCGCATGCACCTGAACGACAAGAAGCCTGATTTTCGCCTACACCACCTGTAAACACTATAATGTCCACGCCACCCAAAGCAGCAGCATAAGCACCGATATACTTCTTAATACGGTAAAAATACATATTTTCAGTCAGGTCGGCCATTTTATTGTTTCCGGCAGCAACAGCAGCTTCCAACTCGCGCATATCACTGGATACTCCAAAGATACCTTTTACACCACTCTTCTTGTTCAACAGGTCAGATACACCGGCAGCAGTCAGGTTCTCCTTTTCCATAATGAAAGTTACGGCACCAGCATCAATGTCACCGCTACGTGTACCCATCATCAAGCCTTCCAGCGGAGTCAAGCCCATACTGGTATCAATACTCTTACCATCTTTTACAGCAGTGATAGAACCACCGTTGCCAATATGACAAGTAATAATCTTCTTTCCTTCAGGGCTCACACCCAGGAATTCACACACACGTTGTGAAACGTAACGGTGAGAAGTTCCGTGGAAACCATAACGACGTACGCCATACTTCTTATACAATTCGTAAGGAATAGCATACAAATAAGCATAGTCAGGCATAGTCTGGTGGAATGCAGTATCGAATACACCAATTTGCGGTACGTTGGGCAATATAGCAGAGATAGCGTTTACACCTTTCAGGTTAGCAGGATTGTGAAGCGGAGCCAAATCGTTGCAAGCGGTAAAAGCATCCAGTACTTCCTGCGTCAGTAATACAGATTCACTGAATTTCTCCCCCCCATGCACCATACGGTGACCTACTGCGTTAATTTCATTCAAAGACTTGATAGCACCATATTCAGGACTGGTCAATGTATCCAGAATAAATTCTACCCCTACGGTATGTTCGGGAATATCTTTTTCCAGAACTTTCTTTTCACCGTTAGGCAAAGTAAATTTCAGGAAAGAACCTTGCAGGCCAATTTTTTCGATACCACCCTGTGCGATCACTTCTTTATGATCCATATCAAACAATTTATATTTGATGGACGAACTACCGCAGTTTAATACTAAGACTTTCATTTTATATATTCAGATTTAATAATTATTTTATTCTTTGGCTCCAATAGCCTGGTTGGCAGTGATGGCAATCATGCGATAAATATCTTCGATGGAGCAACCGCGTGACAAGTCGTTCACCGGACGGGCAATACCTTGCAAAATCGGCCCTACTGCATCTGCATGACCTAAACGTTGTACCAATTTATAAGAAATATTACCTACTTCAAGGCTCGGCACAATCAGCACATTTGCGTTTCCTGCAATCGGAGAGCCCGGAGCTTTGCTGGCACCTACTTCAGGAACCAATGCAGCATCAGCCTGCAACTCACCGTCTAGAGCCAAGTCAGGAGCCATTTCATGAGCAATTCTCACAGCTTCAATTACTTTATCCACAACCTCATGTTTAGCAGAACCTTTAGTTGAAAAGCTCAACATCGCTACTTTAGGTTCCATACCTACCACTGACTTAGCAGTGCGAGCGGTACAAACCGCAATCTGCGCCAGTTGTTCCGCATCCGGAACCGGTGTAACAGCTACATCACCCATCACCAAAATACCGTTCTTTCCATATTCGGGAGCGTGCGTCAGCAACAGCATTGCACCAGATACACAAGTGATGCCCGGAGTTGTCTTAATGATTTGCAATGCCGGACGCAATACATCGCCCGTCGTATTGCGTGCACCTGCCAATTGACCGTCAGCATCACCATTCTTAATAATCAGACAGCCCAAATAAAGTGGGTTAAGTACCAACTTACGAGCCTCTTCGATAGTCATACCTTTTTTCTTGCGAAGTTCACACAACAATTGTGCATACTCTTCTTTCTTCGGATGATTCTCCGGATCAATAATAGTAGCCTTACTGATGTTTCCAAGTCCCCATTCTGTTGCACAAGCGTTAATTTCGTCCGGATTACCCAGAAGAATCAAGTCAGCAACTCCATCTGTCAAAATTTGATTGGCAGCTTTCAAAGTACGTTCTTCCGTTCCTTCAGGAAGAACAATACGTTGGCGGTCGGCTTTCGCGCGCTCAACGATTTCATTAATTAATCTCTGCATATATATAAATTGTGTATAAAAATTCGGTAGATGTGTTATTCACGCCGCAAAAATACACAATTTTGCAATATCAACATTGCAATTCGGGGCATTTTTGTGGCCCAAAGCGCAATTATTATAATATTTAACACTAATCTGGCACAAAATGTACAAATAGAAAGAAATATCGCAGGAAACTGTGACAGCCAATTTGCAAAACACCTAACTTTGCAGCGTTTTCAGTAAACAATTCAACTTTTGGTCAGTTATTAAGAAGGTTATTGCCCAAAGAGAGTTGAATTTAATAATAATAAATAGGTAATAGTAGTATGATTCGTCAATGCGCCATCCTTTTCGGATGCCTGGCTTTGGGTGAATTGGTTGTTTTTCTTACGGATATCAAGCTTCCGTCCAGCATCATAGGTATGCTGTTGCTCACCCTTTTCCTGAAATTGGGTTGGATTAAACTGCAATGGGTGCAGGGTTTGTCCGACTTTCTGGTTGCTAATTTGGGATTCTTCTTTGTTCCTCCCGGTGTAGCTCTCATGCTATATTTTGATATTATCGCTGCCCAATTCTGGCCGATAGTGATTGCTTCTTTAGTTAGTACCCTGTTGGTTTTAATCGTTACAGGGTGGGTTCATCAATTAGCACGCAAAATCAAATGAGTTACTTAGACAACGAATTCTTCTTGTTAGCCGTTACTTTCGGCGTGTTTTTCTTTTCAAAACTGTTGCAAAAGAAAACTGGTATTTTATTGCTTAACCCCATTTTGTTGACTATCGCCATCCTGATTATCTTTCTGAAAATGGCGCATATCAACTACGAAACCTACAACAAAGGCGGATACCTCATTGAGTTCTGGCTGAAACCGGCAGTAGTAGCTCTTGGCGTACCCCTATATCTACAATTGGAGGCCATAAAGAAACAATTGGTCCCGATCCTGCTTTCACAATTGGCGGGTTGTATCATCGGGGTAGTTTCCGTAGTGGTGATTGCCAAACTGATGGGAGCACCGCAGGAGATTATTTATTCATTGGCACCTAAATCTGTTACTACCCCTATTGCCATGGAAGTAGCAGATACATTAGGCGGCATTCCAGCACTAACGGCTGCCGTAGTGGTTTGCGTCGGTTTACTGGGTAGTATTGTCGGAATAAAAACCCTGAAACTTACGCGTATTAAGAGTCCTATTGCCCAAGGATTATCCTTGGGAGCTGCCGCCCATGCCGTGGGAACTTCCACCGCCATGGATATCAGTAGCAAATACGGAGCTTACGCCAGTCTTGGACTTACACTGAATGGTATTTTCACCGCCCTACTTACGCCGACTATTTTGCGATTATTAGGGTTGCTATAACAATTTCTCCTTATCTTTGTTATTCTTTATATTCAAACTAACGAAAACGACGATATGATATCATTTAAAGACATCGAACTTAAAGATAAAGAGCTCATTACATCTTATACACAGCATAGTCCTCGACGCAACTGTGACCTTTCATTCTCCAATCTCTGTAGTTGGCGTTTCCTTTACGACACCAAGTTTGCAGTACAGGACGGTTTCCTGATACTGAAATTCTGGGCAGGAGAAAAATTGGTATATATGATGCCAGTCGGGAACGGAGACTTAAAGAAAGTGCTGGAGGATATGATAGAAGATGCCAACCGTGAAGGTGAACGCTTCTGTATGCTCGGAGTATGCGCAGGCATGCGCGCTGACTTGGAAGCCATAATGCCTGATAAGTTTCATTTCGAAGCGGACAGAGATTATGCCGATTACCTGTATCTTCGGACCGATCTTGCCACATTGGCGGGTAAGAAATTCCAAGCTAAACGGAACCACCTCAATAAATTCCGCCGGACCTATACTAATTATGAATATGTTCCTCTCACTTCCAACCGTATACAGGAATGTCTCGATCTGGAAGCCGAATGGTGCAAAGTGAACAACTGCGACCAGCACGAAGGTACGGGTAACGAACGTCGCGCCCTTATCTATGCACTGCATAACTTCGATGCCCTTGGCCTGACAGGAGGTATTCTTCATGTAGATGGTAAAATTGTAGCTTTCACTTTCGGTATGCCCATCAACCAGGATACTTTCGGCGTACATGTAGAAAAAGCAGACACTACGATTGATGGTGCCTACACCATGATAAATTATGAATTCGCCAACCATATCCCCGAGCAATATACTTATATCAACCGGGAAGAAGATTTGGGCATCGAAGGTCTGCGCAAAGCCAAACTATCCTACCAGCCAGTGATTGTCCTGGAGAAATATATGGCTTGCCTGAAAGATACCCCTGTAGATCCGGTGAAATGGTAAGATTCTTTTAAGTAGTTAATAGCAAGTAATAAATAATCAATAAAGATAGTAAGCATCTGAATAGGAGATAGAAATAATGCGTGAAAAGGTAAAGAAGCTGTGGAAGCTTTGTTTTAACGACAATGACGAGTTTGTGAATATGTACTTTAACCTTCGCTACAACAGCGAAGTGAATGTTGCCATCGAAAGTGGTGATGAAGTCATTGCCGCCTTACAGATGCTTCCCTATCCGATCACTTTTCATGGTAATAGTATACCGACTGCATATATTTCGGGAGCTTGCACTCACCCCGACTACCGTAGCCGGGGCGTTATGCGAGAATTGCTATCGCAAGCATTCGGGCGCATGTATCGTAATGATATCGCATTTACTACCCTTATTCCTGCCGAACCCTGGTTATTCGGTTACTATGCACGCGTAGGTTATGCAACGGCTTTCCGTTACGGTAAACGCACTTTTCATTTGCCAACAGATGAAACGGATGCTCCTTCTCTCACTTCATCTGCCGAGACTGGTTGGTGCTTTCAGGCTTACACAGACTATGATGAAGATGTCTACCAATATCTGAATCGCAAAATGCAGGAACGCCCTTGCTGCCTGCAACATACAAAGACAGACTTCTACGTCATACTGGCCGACCTCAATCTGAGTTGTGGGTGCATTTTCACCCTTTCGGATGAATCTGGAATTGCCGCTCTTGCCATTGTCTATCCCGATGAAGAAGCTTCCAAGCTCTATATAAAGGAATTACTTGCAGATACTCCCGAAGCAGAACATTCGTTACTTACTCGCATTTGCCAGAACATGCATACCGAAACCCTCGATATCATCATGCCTCCCATAAAAGATCAATCCTCTTTTGATCTGGGTATGATACGCATCATTCAGGCCAAACCTGTACTGCAACTTTATGCAGCCGCACATCCCGAGGAAGAAATGAACATTGATCTCATTGACAACGAACTTTCAGCCAACAATGGTTATTATTACCTGAATAAAGGGAAATGTATGTATAGTCACAGACGGCTTCCGGGCGCACATGAGCAATTAACAATCGGGCAATTAACAGAAAAAGTATTTGCTTCGGAACAAGCATACATGAGTTTAATGCTAAACTGACATTACCCCAAATGGTAACTTTGTTAACCCCACACAGTAACTCCATTTACATGCTGAGGTAAAGGTCGTTACATGCCGAGGTAAAGAGCGTTACAATAAGCGGTAAAGGTCGTTACATACGGCGGTAAATGCTTTTACATCGCAAGGGAAATAGCTTGTAAATACTATCTATTGATAATCAAACAATTATCTAAAGCCATTGGTAGTACTAATTCATTTCCGAAAAGAAAGGAAGGAAATGATAAATCCCCATTTAACTCATAACCGCACGGTTATAAACTCATCCCGCCAACCGGTAAAAACAGTAATTTAGTTACTTTTATCTGTAATCTGTATACAACGTTTACGGAATATCTTCGGTAATTTTGCATTGTAAATGAAGCGAATGCAGAATCCCATAAATATTGATTTAATAAACAATAGAACCTATCATCATAAAAACAAAACATTATGAACCTGAAAAGAATAATCATTGCCATAACGGTTGTTTTAATCGGTACAGGCAATATAAACGCACAAGATATGAAAACAGAAGTTCCAAAAATCAGTGATTTCCCAGTAGGGGAAGAGAATACTGGCTACGCACAGTATTTTACAGGTAAATCCTGGCTGGCACCTTTGACTACCAGTAAAGAATTGAATGTCCCGATATCCAACGTTACGTTTGAGCCCGGTTGCCGCAACAACTGGCACAGTCACACAGGCGGGCAACTACTAATTGCCGTAGGTGGTATAGGCTATTATCAGGAACGCGGAAAGGCTGCACGCCGTCTGTTGTCCGGTGATGTAGTAGAAATCGCTCCTAACGTAGAACATTGGCACGGCGCCGCACCCGATAGCTGGTTCTCACACCTTGCCATAGCGTGCAATCCGCAAACGAATCAGAATACCTGGCTTGAGGTGGTGAATGATGAAGAATATGCGGAAGCTGTAAAAGACAGAAGCAGTAAGAATGAAAAGGATGAGAATAGAATTGAATTATGTAAAAAGAACTACACCCAACTATTCGGTGGAGAAGCTTTAACCGGAGAAGGTACAGATCCGGAAATGATGAATATACTTCAGAAATATATATTTGGAGAAGTGTTCAGGACGGGGGATCTAGATATGAAAACGCGTGAGATGATTACTTGCGTATCATTAGCCGCCATGCAGCAACTGCCACAGCTAAAGAGTCATGCCGGAGCTACACTAAACGTAGGGATAACTCCTATAGAACTGCGCGAGGCTATCTATCAATGCGCTCCCATTATCGGTTTCCCAAAAGTATTGAATGCATTAAGTGCAATAAACTCCACATTTACGGAAAGAGGCATCAAGTTACCTTTGGAAAAACAGGAGACTGTGACGGAAAAAAATCGTTTGGAAAAAGGCCTTGCTATTCAAAAGCCACTTTACGGAGAGGCCATGAAGGAATTTCTAAAAGATGTTCCGGGCGGCATGGGAGCCGACGTAGCACGTTTCCTGACTGAAGTTCACTTCGGAGATTTCCAAACCCGAAGCGGACTAAATACCCAAACGCGTGAATTGTTAACTTTCTGCGTGCTGACTGTAATTGGTGCAGAGCTCCAACTCCAATCACACCTCCAGGCCAATCTGAAAGTAGGTAACAGTAAGGAAATGCTGACTGCCGCTGTCATACAATGTATGCCTTATATCGGTTTTCCGGCAGCAATAAAGGTACTGGATATTATCAAAGAAGCATGATACTTTCTTCCATAAATTCTTTATTGACACAACCGTTTTAGCAAATCTTCATGATCCGGGTAAAGTTTCGATAAACGATCGAACGTACCCAACTCAAAATCATCGAAGGTAAAACCGGGAGCAACGGCACAACTAACCAGTGCATATCCGAAATGCGAAGGCAATTCGGCAGCAAACCAACATCCGGGTTCGATGGCAACCTGCTGTTCACCCGAAAAGTCAGCAGTCATCAAGTGAGTAACCAATCTACCATCGGGATGGATCACATGTAACATCAGGGGATATCCCGCGTGGTAGTACCACACTTCGGGGGAAGTCAGTCTGTGGAAAGCTGATTTGTCTTCATTTTCCAACAGGTAATAAATGGAGGTCATGGCTGATTTATCGTTATCAATCAGTTTTTCGGAACGAAATATTTCTTTGTAGTATCCACCTTCAGGATGGCGACTCATATTCAGATGATTTATCCAGTCAATTGCTTTCATACCTATATTATTATTAATCAATCCCGCTCTTCCGTGACAAACATCATAGAAAAGCGGGATTTCTTTTATTTAGAATCTCTTAAAGTCCACTGAAGTCAACTCCTTCAAACACTAATGAAGGAACCAGCCAGCTACGATCTGTACGGGCATCATTACCGATAGCCGCCAACGAATTCCACAACGTCAGGAAGTTTCCGGTAACATTCATTTCATTGACAGGTTGCGTCAATTTACCGTTCTCTATGAGGAATCCTTCGATACCGTAAGAGAAGTCACCTGTGTTGCTATTGCTGTTACCACCATTCAAACCGGTAACAAGGATACCATTGGCTACATCAGCAATCAAACCATTAAGATCTTTATCACCCGGAGTAAGTACCAGACGTGACGGACCGCTAATAGTAGGAGCTACCCCCATCTTCTTGGCATTATAAGTATCAAAGAAGTAAGTCTTCAACACACCATTCTCAAAGATCGGACGATGTTCCGTTGCCACACCTTCGTTGTCGAAATAACGCGAACCATTGGCACCTATCACATGCGGATCATCCATTACAGTCAGCTTATCAGAGAATACTTTCTGATCCAGTTTATCAATCAGGAAAGAGTTCTTTTGCTGCAAAGAGGAACCATAAAGAGCACTCAATACTGGACTCAACATACGTCCCGAATTTATCGGATCAACCACCATTGTGTATTTACCAGACTTAGCTTTCTTCTGTCCCAATTTACGCAATACACGTTCCAGTGCTACTGAACCGATATCTGTTTTAGGCAATTTATCATAGAACAAGGAGCTTCCATACCAATAATCAGACGGACGGGCTTCACCCTCACCTTTGATGGCTACACTGGCAGAAACTGAATACCAGGTTGATTTGGACTCACCCTCAAAGCCATTACTCATCAGGCGATAAGAAGCATTTTCACCATCACTGTATGAGGTCTCTACTGAGATGATACGGTCATTCTTACCCATAACTTCTCCGGCGGCAGCACGGGCCAAAGCTACTTTATCATCCGGATTGATGCCAAAGATCTTATCATCGAACATCTGCAAATCGGGTTTCCCACCTGTATAATAGCGGGCAGGATCTGCCAATACACGGAATTCATCCGGAGCCAGATAACGGGTAGACTCAATACCATTCTTGATAAATGTTTCAAGTTCTTTCTTATCCAGACGATTGGTAGAATAATTACCGTAACGTCCGTCTACATACACGTTGATTCCCATGCCACTTTCAGAAGCCTGTTGCAGACGATCCATCTTAGCATCGCGCAATTCAAAAGAAGTGTTTGAATTGGCATACAATACAACTTTGGCTGCCTGGCAACCATTCTTCAGAGCGAAATCCATCGCCCATTGAGCCAGTTTTTTATTATTATCTGTTATCATCAGTTTTCTCCTCCTACAGTTAATTTACTTACTAAGGCCGAAGGCATACCGCAGGTCACCGGACAAGACTGTCCGTCCTTACCGCATGTCCACGTACCGTTATCGATCTGGTCATTGCTTGCCACCATCGTGATGTCTGCCAATGCTTTGGGTCCATTACCGATAATATTGATATCTTTGATAGGTTGCGTCAGCTTACCGTCTTCAATCATATAACCGAATTTTACGAAGAACGTAAAGTCACCTGCACCAATCTGCACCTGTCCATTGGTGAATTGTTGTGCATAAATACCATTCTTTACAGTAGAGATGATATCTTCTTCCTTCATATCTCCGGCTTCCATATACGTAGCACGCATACGAGGAATAGGTACATTACGGAAAGTATCGCGGCGTCCGTTTCCGGTAGGAGCCACACCGTAGTGTTTAGAACTGATACGGTCGTGCAGGTAACTAGTCAATACACCATCCTTCACGATATAAGTCTTCTGTCCTTCTATACCTTCATCATCGAAGTTTACAGAACCACGATTGAAAGGAATCGTACCGTCATCTACCACACTGATATGTGCATTACATACTTTCTTGTTCAACTGATCGGCAAAGATAGAAACATTCTTACGGTTGAAATCAGCTTCAAACGCATGTCCGATAGCTTCGTGCAACAAAATACCCGAACCGCCGGATGCCATCACCACAGGGAGTTCACCACCTTTAGGCTTAATGGCTTTAAACATAATTGCTGTATTGTCTACAACTTCGCGAGCTATCACTTCGATGATATCATCCGTCATAAATTCAAAACCTTTACGATAGGAACGAGTGGCATAGTTATTTTCCATACGTCCGTTCTCTTCCATAATACAGAAAGCCATATAGGATACCATCGGACGATAATCATAGTAAGTCACACCTTCTGAATTACAGAACAGCACATGTGTTGTGTTGTCGCTCAAAGAAGCCTGCACCTTACGTACACGATTGTCCAACGCAAAGACTTTATCATTCAGTTTTTGCAGATAAGGCATTTTCTCTTTCAAACTCACTTCTTCCCAAGGAGTAACTACAGAATAACGGTCTCTTTCAATCGTCTTCTCCTTAAATGCAACAGGTTTTCCTGCCTTACCGGAAGAAGCAATGCGGGCAGCCGTACGTGCGGCACGCAACATTTCTTCCAACGTCACACCTTCCACATAAGCATAACCGCTTTGGTCACCGGCTAATACACGGACACCCATACCGAAGTCAATATTTGAACTGCAATTGTTCACTTTGCCGTCCATCAGGGCTACAGCATTATTAAAAGAGTGTTCAAAATAAAGGTCCGCATAATCCCCACCTTTTTCAAGTGCAGCAGTCAGCACCTTCTTCAGGTCTGCCTCCGTTACACCGAAATGGTTCATAGCCGCAGCTACAGCAGATTTGTTATCCGTGCCTCCCAAAGCTCCCCGTACCGTATCAGGCAAGGCAAGCGACGGAGCAGCCAGCGAACCTAATACTGCCAGACTCCCCATCCGTAAGAAATTCCGTCTATCCATCTTTCTTTTTTTTAAGATTGCTAATAATATGTTCTTTATATAAGTTCTGTTTTTCAGTATATAAGACGTTATTTAGTATTATTTTGTCACACCCGAAACTAATTTTCTTTTGTCAACAGGCTTTCCAATTCTTCCGCATTCAAACGTAAGTGGAATTGTCCTTTATAGGCTACAGAAATGGACCCGGTTTCTTCGGACACAATAATAGCAAGTGCATCGGATTCCTGAGAAATTCCCATCGCTGCACGATGGCGCAATCCCAGTTCCTTCGGTATATCCAGATTATGCGATACCGGCAAAATGCATCCCGCTGCCTTTATACGACCTTTACTGATAACCATTGCGCCATCATGCAAAGGGCTGTTCTTAAAAAATATATTCTCTATCAGACGCTGGTTAATATCAGCATTGATAATTTCACCCGTACGCACCACATCATCCAAAGGGAAGTTATGTTCAATCACAATCAAGGCTCCCACTTTCTGTTTGCCCATACTGATACATGCCATAACTACCGGCATGATTTCATCGTGCTGCATGCTCTCCTTCTTATTCCCTGTAAAGAAACGTACCAAAGCACTGGCATGCTGGTGTGAACCAAGCGTCAGCAAAAAGCGCCGTATCTCATCCTGGAAGAGGATGATAAGTGCTACTACTCCTACACTCACCAACTTGTCAAAGATGGAACCAAGCAGTTTCATCTCCAATACCTGTGACACTACCAACCAGATCAATATGAATATCAGGATACCTGTAAACACATTGATGGAACCGGAAGCTTTCATCAGCTTATACGTATAGTAAAGCAGAAATGCAACCAGAAGAACGTCAATAATATCTTTTACTCCAATATCAAAAAACATAAGAATTATGATTTAGAATCTATGAATTATGAGCTAAGTGACTTTCCTTATATCACTTATCACTCTATCACCTTATCACTATTTTTCCGCATTGCCTCCACAATCTTCACCGTTTCTACGGCTTCGCGTACATCATGTACCCGGAGAATATCAGCTCCTTTCAACAGACAAATAGTATCAAGTACCGTTGTTCCGTTCAATGCATCCTGCGGAGTGTTACCCAATAAGCGATAGATCATGGACTTACGGGAAATACCTACCAACAAAGGTAATTCAAAAACACGAAATTCTTCGAGATGCGCCAGAAGTTCATAGTTATGTTCTACCGTCTTACCGAAACCGAAACCAGGATCAAGAATAATATCCTTCATACCCAGGTCACGTAACTGCTGCACCTTCTGAGCAAAATACAAAAACACCTCTTTCAGAAGATTATCGTAGTGCGGATGTTGCTGCATATTCTGCGGAGTTCCCTGCATATGCATCATAATGTAAGGCACATTCAGCTCGACCACTGTACGAAACATATCCCCATCCATCTCTCCGGCAGCAATATCATTGATTATAGCCACTCCATATTCCTCCACACACATCCGTGCTACATCCGCTCTGAAAGTATCAACAGAAATAACTGCTCCGGGGTGTGTCTTGCGCAAGATTTCCAATCCCATACGTAAACGTTCCATCTCTTCACGGGGAGAAACGTTTTCTGCATTCGGTCGGGAAGAGTATGCACCGATATCTATAATCCCGGCACCTTCATCCAATATCTGTTGCGCCCGTGCAGCTATTTCAGCTTCAGTTTGCATACGTGAACCGGCATAAAAAGAATCAGGAGTAATATTCAATATTCCCATAACGCAGGGCCCAGAAAGGTCGAGTAAAGAACCGTTGACATTGATATATTTAGAAGATAATGTTTCCATGGATAGTCCTTTTTCGTTTATACTTTGCAAATGTAAACAAAAAAGGTCAGCATAATCCTATAAAATATAAAAAAACAAATTAACTTTGCTCAGGATTGTCAACTAACAGGCAAAAGTAGTAAACTATGAAAATATACAAGATGGGCAGATTATCCTCTCTCTTCTTACTCTTTTTCTGGTTGCTTATTCCGTGGCAGCTTTGCGGACAAGAAACAAGCGAACAAGAAAAGTATCATGTAGACAGTACATTGTTTGTGTACTATCAACATTGCAAGGCAGAAATCAAATCTTCATCTGTCATGCAAATGCTTGATACACTCTTTCTTATGGCCAAAGAAAAAGGTGATATACGAATGCAGGCAGTAGCCATCTCCAGCAAAACAGACCATTTCTATTTTAGTCCGTCCTTTGAAGGCCAAGAGGACAGCCTGATATTGTATACCAACACCATCAAAGACTTTGCCCGGAAAACCAATCAGCCCCAATATTATTATTTTGCCTGGGCCAACCGCCTCATAACTTACTATACAAGACAAAAGAAATTAAACCTGGCTCTCTATGAAGCCAACAAAATGCAGCAAGAATCGGAAAGCCGGGAAGAAATCGATGGTATGCAGAATTGCTATCAGGCCCTATTACGCATCTATCAGAGCAAAGAACTCTATAAGCAAGCCACTGTATATGCCCAAAAGCTGATAGATCTCACATTAAAATATAATCTGAATAAGTATAATCTGACAAATAAATATCTTGAATTAAGTAACTGCTACCTCCGTACCAATGAACCGGAAAAGGCTTGGGAAGCTCTTGAAGAAAGTAAATTGTATATAGGTAATGAACTAAACCAAGGAGCTTATCTATGCGGACTACTCCGTTATTACATCCACACCCAAGATATGGTCAAAGCCCGGGAAACATTAAAAGAAACCACACAACTTTTCAGCAAGAATACAGAATTACGTATTAAGCGCACCACTAATCTACTAGAAATTGAAACCAATTATTACATAGAAACCGGTGAATTCGATAAAGCCCTAGATGTATTCCAGCAAGCCTTTGAAAAGCTTAGTCAAAATGGATTTATCACCCCTACACTATATCGCACACGTGGGTCCATCTATACTGCTAAAAAGGACTATCAGAAAGCAATTGAGAGTTATGAAAAAGCTTTTGCACTCAGTGATTCACTGAATAGTGCTCAGGAAGATATAGCTGTAGGAGAGTTCGCAACCATTTTGGGAATGGAACATCTTAACCTGGAAAACAAAGAGTTAATACAGAAAAATCAAGAAATACAATTAGAAACACGCCGGTATATTATCATTCTATTATGTATCATAGTAGTAATTGTCGGCATTATGTTTTTTCGCGAAACCCGGCTGAATAAAGTTCTACGCCGTGCTAAAGATGCAGAACAGAGTGCCAGCCGTATGAAAACTGAATTCATACAGAATATGAGCCATGAGATACGTACACCACTCAATTCCATAGTTGGTTTCTCGCAAATACTCAGTAGCAAGATTTCTGAAGAAGACGAAGAATCGAAAGAATATACAACTATCATCGAGCAAGGCAGTAACCATCTGCTTCAATTAGTAGACGACGTATTGGAATTATCCAGTCTTGATAGTGGCACTACCATCCCTATCGACACAAAGAGTGAGCTAAATGAGCTTTGTCTACAATGGATGGAACGCGTAAAACGCCTGGTTAAACCCGGAGTCGTTCTTTCTTATCAACCTGAACAGAACGAACTCTATCTGTATACAAACCCAGCACGTCTTGGACAGGTAGTATTACAATTACTGCACAACGCAGCAAAATTTACAGAAGAAGGTGGTATTACACTTAGTTGGCGCATTCTTCCCAAACAAAAGCAAATCATGATTTGCATCACCGACACCGGCATTGGCATTCCCCAGGATAAACAAGAATTTGTGTTCGAACGATTCGCCAAATTAGATACATTTTCAAAAGGTACCGGATTAGGACTTGCCCTCAGCCGTCTCATTATGGAAAGGATGGGTGGTAATCTTGCACTTGATGCCCAATATATGGATGGGTGTCGCTTTATACTGACTTTACCTATATAATAGACACCAAAAAGTGTCATAAAAACTTTTTATTCCAATAAAGAAAAGCTAAATTTGCAAAAAGAGTTTTACCAATAATGAACACAAAGAAACCGCCTTTACCTATTTTCATTTTTTTGTTTTGTCTCGGCATCTTATGCAGTTTTCCAATGCAAGGGCAACAAAGAGACACACAAAAAGAATATAATGTAGACAGTACATTGTATGCCTATTATATGCGTTGCAAAGCTGAAGTAAGTTCTCCTATCGTTATGCAAATGTCAGATACTCTTTTCCTTATGGCAGAAGAGCAAGGGGATCAGCGTATGCAAGCGGTAGCATTATGTAATAAACTCGATTATTATTATTATAAAAACAACCAACCGGACAGTATCAACCACTATGTAGAAATAGTAAAGGACTTTGCCAAGAAAACCAATCAGCCTAAATACTACTACTTCGCATGGAGCAAACGGCTCATCAACTACTACATCAAGCAACATCAAAACAACATAGCACTATATGAAGCCAACAAGATGATGCAGGAAGCGGAACAGGAACAGTACATGGATGGCATTGCCAATGCCTACAATGTGCTAAGCAGCATTTATCAACTCAAAAGACTGTACAGCCTGGCCATCGATAATAAAAAGAAAGAAATAGAAATTACGCTGGAATACGGCTTGGACAAATATAACTTATCCACCACCTACTCGATGTTGGGAGGGCTCTACAGCCTGACAGGCAAAACAGATGAAGCCCTCGAATGCCTCAACAAAAGCGCTACCTGTATTTATAGCAGCACACAGGAATTCTATTATTATGTCCGCCTCGCCCAATATTATCTTTTAATTAACGATAATGCCCAGGCATGGGACTACCTAAAAAAAGCCAAAGACTTATCCAACGCTAAAAAAGAAGTGCAGAAGAATCTGCAAGAATATGCCGGAGTCCTGAAACAATACTATATAGCAACCAAACAATACGAGAAAGCCCTGGAAGTTCAGGATCATATCATCAGCGTATACCACCAAAATGATAAAAATTATATTGAAGACATTCTCAATCGGGCTGCAATATACTATGAAATGGGCGATTTGTCCCAAGCTGCCCAATATTATAATAAATACTATACTCTAAATGACTCAGCCCAGATAAGCAATGAAAATATCACGGCAGGAGAATTCGCCGCTATGTTAGGGGTAGAGCGTCTAAATCTGGAAAAGAGTGAACTGCAACAACAAATGCAGCAACGCGATCTGGCGAACAAACAACGTATCATCATTTTCCTGATTGCATTACTAAGTCTCGGCTTTATCATCTTCTACCGCGAACATCTCCTCAATGGGCGACTACGCATATCGCAAAAGCGACTCAGCGAAAAAAACAATGAATTACTCTGCTCTCAGGAGGAACTAAAATACGCTAAAGAGCAAGCAGAAGACGGCAGCCGCATGAAATCAGAATTCATTCAGAACATGAGTCACGAAATACGTACGCCGCTCAATTCCATTGTAGGCTTCTCACAAATTCTCAGCAGTTACTTCAGCGATAACGATGACACTAAAGAATATGCCCATATCATTGAACAGAACAGTACCAGCCTTCTGCAACTCGTCAATGACGTGCTCGACCTTTCCTATCTGGATGGTGAGCGGGAGATACCTGCACAGAGCATTGCGGAGATCACAGGCGTCTGTCAAACCTGCATAGACCAAGTACGCTCCAAGCTTAAACCGGATGTGCAACTGATATTCACCCCCGAACGTGAAAACTTCACCATGCAGACAAATCCCGACCGTATTTCGCAGATATTAATGAATCTTCTACAAAATGCGGCAAAGTTCACACAGGAAGGTAGTGTCACCCTCACATACCATATCCGTGAGGAAGAGAAAGTAATCCTGTTCAGTGTGACCGATACGGGTATCGGCATCCCGGCAGATAAGCAAGAAGCTGTGTTTGAGCGTTTCACCAAATTGGACTCATTTGTCCCCGGCACAGGATTAGGTTTATCCATCAGCCGCTTGATTGCCGAAAAGATGGGAGGTAGCCTTCTGATTGACTCAACCTATACAACTGGCTGCCGCTTTATCCTGACTTTACCTTTGAAAGAATAAAAAACATTTTCACTATAAACGTACCACCGTAACGGAGAATATCTATCTTTGCAACGTTTTTAGACAATAGAATATAACAACGTTTCAAAAAGGAGATAGTTATGGATATCACCGCCCTTTACAAGATATTTCTGGAATGCACTAGTGTAACAACCGACAGTCGCAACTGCCCTGAAGGCTCTTTATTCATTGCACTAAAAGGTGACAATTTCAATGGGAACGCTTTTGCTACTAAAGCATTGGAATCAGGAAGTAACTACGCCATAGTAGATGAAGTAGAATATGCACCTGCAGGAGATCCACATTATATACTGGTAGATAGTTGTTTGCATACTCTGCAAGAACTGGCTAATTACCATCGCCGTCAAATAGGAACACGAATCATCGGTATCACAGGGACTAATGGAAAAACTACTACCAAAGAACTGATTGCTGCTGTTCTTTCCCCAAAATACACTATACTTTATACGCAAGGAAATTTGAATAATCATATAGGAGTCCCTCTCACCCTGTTGCGTCTGAAAGCAGAGCATGATCTCGGCATCATAGAAATGGGAGCCAGCCATCCGGGTGACATAAAGGAGTTAGTGGACATTGCCGAACCTGATTACGGAATTATCACGAATGTAGGTAAAGCGCATCTGGAAGGTTTCGGTTCTTTCGAAGGGGTCATCAAAACCAAAGGTGAACTATATGATTATCTTCGTGAACGTAAAGATTCCACTATCTTCATCCATCACGACAACTTATATCTAAGAAACATAGCCTGGGGATTGAACCAGATTTCCTATGGAAGTGAAGATGGATTATACATCAACGGACACGTTACGGGCAACTCACCTTATCTGACTTTTGAATGGAAAGCAGGCAAAGACGGTGAGCATCATGAAGTGAAGACACAGCTAATCGGTGAATACAACTTCGCCAATGCACTTGCCGCTGTTACTATCGGGCATTTCTTTGATGTAGAATCGGGGAAAATAGATACTGCTCTAAAAGAATATACTCCGCAGAACAATCGTTCACAACTGAAACAGACGGCAGATAATACATTAATCATTGATGCATACAATGCGAACCCTACCAGTATGCAAGCCTCAATCAGCAACTTCCATAACATGGAAATTGACAATAAAATGCTGATATTGGGAGATATGAGGGAATTAGGAAAAGACGGTCCGAAAGAACATCAAAAGATTGTAGACTTCCTGACGGAATGTGGTTTTAAAGATGTAATGTTGGTAGGTGAACAGTTCGCTGCTGCAAGACATGACTTCCCGACTTATCCGGACGCCCCGGCAGTTATCGAAGCTTTACAAAAAAATAAACCTCATGGAAAAACCATCCTGATTAAAGGATCCAACGGAATTAAACTGAGTACAGTGATTGATTACTTATAATCGATCACTGCTTATTGTTTTTTCGCCATCCACGGACGTAGTACAAAATAGCCTATCATCGAGGCTATGAATGCTCCTGTTGTATTCGCTACAAAATCCAACCAGTCCCCGCCACGGTAAGTTGTACAATATTCCTGCAACAACTCCACCATTCCACTGAATAATACGGGGCATACAAATGCCCCTACCCATGCATGCCATAGAGGAGAATCATTTCTACGATGTGCTCGCAGGAATTCCAGCCACAACATACCGGACATACCTAAATACATACAAATATGTACAATTTTATCAATATTCGGTATTCGGCTTAATTCCGTTGTTGGCGGTTTAAAGAACGACAGATAAATCACTGTCAGTATAATCAGCAACGATACCGGATATTTTTTAATATAGTATAGCATATCTCAATTTATGAACGATTTGTGCGCAAAAGTACAGAACATTTTCTATATTTGCATGTTCTAGTAGAGAATAATAACGAAATGAAAGAAAAATCTACTTTTTTATGACTAAAAATGACAGAGCCAATTTTGGGAGCAAATTAGGCGTCATACTTGCTTCGGCAGGTTCCGCAGTCGGTCTGGGTAACATCTGGCGGTTTCCCTACGAGACTGGCAATCATGGCGGTGCTGCGTTTATTCTCATTTACTTAGCATGCGTACTTATTTTAGGAATCCCTATCATGGTATCCGAATTCCTTATCGGACGACACTCACGTGCCAATACAGCAGGAGCTTACCAAAAGCTGGCACCGGGTACACAATGGCGCTGGATAGGACGCATGGGTGTATTAGCAGGGTTCCTGATTTTGAGTTATTACTCTGTGGTAGCCGGTTGGACACTGGAATTTATAGGTGAAGCTGTTACCGATAACTTTGCCGGAAAAACGTCAGCCGATTACATCAATACCTTCAATTCATTTTCTTCTAATCCTTGGCGTCCGGTTATCTGGCTGGTACTCTTTCTTCTTGCCACTCATTTTATCATCGTAAAAGGGGTGGAAAAAGGCATCGAGAAGTCTGCCAAAATAATGATGCCAATGCTATTTATCCTGTTGATTATATTGGCAGGCTGTTCTATTGCATTGCCGGGTTCAGGTGCCGGTCTCGAGTTTCTCTTGAAACCGGAATGGGATAAGGTGAATGCCAATGTGTTCTTAAGCGCTATGGGGCAGGCTTTCTTCTCACTAAGTTTGGGAATGGGGTGCCTTTGTACCTATGCATCCTATTTCAAAAAAGATACGAATCTGACAAAAACCGCTTTTAGTGTCAGCATTATCGATACATTCGTCGCTATATTGGCAGGACTTATCATCTTCCCCGCTGCATTCTCGGTAGGTATCCAGCCGGATGCAGGTCCGAGCCTCATCTTCATTACGCTGCCCAATGTATTTCAACAAGCATTTAGCGGAGTACCTTTATTAGCTTATATATTCTCAGTCATGTTTTATATTCTTCTGGCAGTTGCCGCACTGACTTCCACTATTTCCATGCACGAAGTGGTAACAGCCTATCTACACGAAGAATTCCATCTGAGCCGCAAACGTGCAGCAAGCTTTGTTACAGGCGGTTGCATCTTCTTAGGTATTTTATGTTCACTGTCACTCGGTGTAGGCAAGGGTTATACTATATTTGGCTTGAATTTATTCGACCTGTTCGACTTTGTCACAGCCAAGATCATGTTGCCATTGGGTGGTTTGTGTATTTCCATCTTCACCGGCTGGTACCTGAACAAGAAGATTGTCTGGAAAGAAATAAGCAATAACGGAACACTGAAAGTGAAATTTTACAAATTGCTGATATTCATATTGAAGTTTATAGCTCCGATAGCAATTACACTCATTTTCATCAAAGAATTGGGTTTCTTGAAATTGTAGGAGATGCAGAATCTATTTAAAGATTACTTTTACTTTTCTCGGGGAGAAAAACGAGGTATCCTAATGCTCATAGCAGCTATTTGTATCGTTTTTCTCGCCGGGTATCTTATATCTGCTTGGCAACGAAGGGAGTATATCTCTCCGGATGATATGGTCATACAAGCCGATGCCGAACAAGAATATGAAGAATTCATAGCCTCGTTGAAAGAGAAAGAACAGCACCGTGAAAAGCACTACACGACTTATAAGAAACAAGAAGAGAACCCTCCTGTAATCCTGGCTTCTTTCAATCCAAACACTGCGGATTCCATCACATTCCGACGCTTAGGATTGCCAGCCTGGATGGCTAAGAATATCCTGCACTATCGGGCAAAAGGTGGAAAATTCCGTAAACCGGAAGATTTTAAAAAGGTATATGGGATGACAGAAGAACAATATTCTGCTCTTTTACCTTACATACATATTCCACCGGAAGATACAGTACATCACATCCCACAATTGTACATTGCCCAAAACGTACCGATGGAAAATATCAAGTATGAACCCGGAACCATTCTTGATCTGAATCGCGCCGACACCACTGAATTAAAAAAGATTCCAGGTATCGGAAGCGGCATTGCTCGTCTGATAGTTGGTTATCGACAGCGATTAGGTGGATTCTACCAAATAGAACAACTAAAAGATATCAACCTGAATATTCAGCAATTGCGAGCTTGGTTCAGCATCGACCCGGCAAATGTCCACCGCATCAACCTGAACCGTATCAGTGTAGACAGATTGCGCTCCCATCCCTATATTAACTTCTACCAAGCCAAAGCCATCGTAGAATATCGCAAGAAAAAAGGCTCGCTAACGAGCCTTAAACCTTTCTCCCTCTATGAGGAATTTACAGAAACGGACCTGGAAAGAATCGGTCATTATGTTTGTTTTGAATGATTCAATTACTTTTCCCAAACTCCTGATTTTATTGCAGTATCACGTTCATTCTTCAGGCGCTCTTTTTCCTGTTTATACTTATTTTTAAGAGCTTTTACCTTAGCTTTCTTTGCGTCTTTAGATAAAGAGCTATTTTCAATTGCCTCTTTTTCCTTTTCAAAATTGGCTTCCAATTGATCCAATCGATGATCATAATCACCTTTCATGATACCACGCAGACCTTTCCTATTATCCATACTTCCGTAATGCTCTTCCCATAACTGAACCTGCTTCTCTGACAAAATAGCTTTAATGGCAGCTTTGTGTTCAAGAGCCAATGCTCTTTTCTTCTGCCCTTTTTCGTACCCAGGAAGATTACTCTGTCCGATAGCTTTAAACTTGGGGCCAACTTCCCTATTTAGTTTCTTGATTTTTGCAATTTGATCGGCTGACAGGTTCAACACCTTATCCGATTCGATTCGTTTGAAAGAATCGAAAGTTACATCCTGCGCATATGCAAATGACACAAATGCCAATGTAACTAAAGTAAGAACTACTTTTCTCATAATGTAATCTATATAAATTATAAAAATCGGGGTAAAGGTATAACAAAATGTCATAGATACTAGTTGCCCATTATAGAAACGAACTAAAAAAAGTTTGTTTTTCTAAATAAAAAAATAGTAATGGATGCAACCTTACTCCCCTTTTCTTCGTCTAAACAACAGTAAACAATCTGAAACAGGACTGGCCATTCTGGAATAAGGAATTAAAATCATAAAACGACAATGAAAAGATTATTAATAGCCATACTGTTAAGCAGCATGGTACAGGGAATCTTTGCCCAAAAGATAGAAATAAAAGGTACTATACGTAATACCACAGATAACGAAGCCGTAGAATTTGTAAATGTGGTGTTACAAACCATCGACTCTACATTCGTAAGTGGAGTATCAACTAATAACAACGGCAATTTCATTTTCAATAAGATAGATGCAGGAGATTACAGATTAGTACTTTCCAGCATCGGCTACAATACACAATATGTTACGCTGAATGGAGTGAAGCGTAATACAGATCTGGGAGATATTCATATGGAAGATGCTGCTGTAGCATTGGAAGGTGTAACCATCAATGGCTCTAACCAAATCAGTCGTCCGGACCGGAAACTGGTATTCCCTTCCGAGCGACAAATGAAAGTCTCTACCAATGGCGTCAACCTACTACAAGAACTAATGCTTCCGCGCATTCAGGTTAACCCGATGAATAATGAAATCGGAATATCCGGTGGTGGCGAATTACAAATACGTATCAATGGAGCAAAAGCAGATATCAATGAAATAAAGGCTTTACGCCCAGCTGACATTATCCGCATAGAATATCATGACAACCCAGGATTACGTTATGGTAATGCCGAGATCGTACTCGATTACATCGTTCGTCGCCCCGATACGGGCGGAAGTTTCGGCACAGATCTTAGCCAGGGAGTCAATGCTATGTGGGGAAATTACAATGTATTCGGTAAGGTCAACCACAAAAAATCCGAGTTCGGACTTTCTTATTACATGGGTCCCCGGGATTTCTATGGCATGTACCGGGATAATGAAGAAACTTTCCGCCTGGCAGATGGCAGCACCATTCAGCGAATGGAAAAAGGAGAGCCCAGTCATGCTATGTTATTTATGCAAAATCTGAATGTGAATTACAGTCTCCAAGCATCCCAGAATTCTTTATTCAGCGCTACCTTCCGCCTGCGCGGTAACAATCAACCGAATTGGGATTATCAGGGAGTACTTTATAATGTAAATGATGAAACGGATATGGTAAATATGATAGACCGTACAAAAAATAGTTGGACGCGCCCATCCTTAGATCTCTACTTTCAACAAAGCCTGAAAAACAAACAGACTTTGGTATTCAACTTGGTAGGAACCTATAACCGGGAAAAATCACACCGTATCTATCAGGAAAGTCTTCACGATGAAATGCTGACCGATATAAACAATGATGTATTGGGCGACAAATACTCCCTGATTGGGGAGGCCATTTACGAAAAGCAATTTTCAAAAGGTAATGCGCTGAGCTTCGGTTTGCAGCATACCCAATCTTACTCTAACAACGAATACCGGAACGGGCATAATTACGATACCCAGATGAATCAGGGAAATAGTTATATATTCAGTGAATACCGTGGCAAGATAAACAAACTGGATTACAGATTAGGAATCAGCTTAACCCGTTTCTATTACAACCAAAGCGGAAATGATGATTCTTCTAAAAAGTACAGTGTAAACCCTAAAGCTACGTTACATTACACTTTTTCTGACAACTCATACCTCCGTTGGAAAGCCGAAGTATTCAATGCAACTCCTTCATTGAGTAACCTGAGCGCTATAGAACAAACTATAGACTCTTTCCAGATACGCCGTGGTAATCCGAACCTGAAATCGTACATGTGCTATCGTACGGAACTGACTTATGAGTGGAAAAAAGGTATTTTCTACAGTAACCTATGGGGTGCATACGATTACCGTCCCAATGCCATTATGGATGAAAAGTTACAGGAAGGCAATAAAATAGTACAAACGTGGGATAACCAGAAAGACTGGCAAAAGTTATCCGGACGTCTGATGCTCCGCGTAGGGCCACTATGGGATATGCTGCAACTTTCATTCACAGGAGGAGTCAATCATTATATGAGTCATGGAAACAATTACTCTCACACTTATACCAACTGGTATTACGAAGGACAAGCTTCATTCAATTACAAACGATTCTCCTTATTCTGGCAAATCAATACCAATTGGAACAACTTTTGGGGAGAGACCCTTTCAGGAGGAGAAAACATCCAGATATTAGGTCTATATTATAAATATAAAGATCTCCGTTTAGGTGTAGGTGCCTTCAACCCATTCACTGATAATTATAAAGTAGAGAATGAAAATTGGAATCAATTTGCCTCATACAAAACTAAAAGCTATATTAAGGAAAGCTCACGTATGTTTATGGTCAGCTTATCCTATAATTTCTCTTTCGGACGTAAGTTCAAAGTAACACAAAGAAAAGTAAACAATAGCGATAATGACTCAGGAGTAATGAGTACGGGAAAATAACAGACATTACAGACAACCATCACAAGAAAGTTTTTTCGAACAAAAATTATATGGTTTACAAGGATTAATAAAAAAATCCATGTAAACCATATAATTTTCTATATTAATTCAGCCTTTTAAGAGAGATTTCATATGTTTTTAAGCCTCCAAATCTACATTTGTCGAAAACAATTGTATACCTATGAATATAAAAAATTATTTCTACATCTTTTGTTTACCACTTTTGCTACTATATTCTTGTAAGCAGGTAAGCTCCGTATCTGAAAAAACTCCGGTTGATTACGTTAACCCATACATGGGAAACATCAGTCATTTGTTAGTTCCAACGTATCCAACCATACAATTACCCAACAGCATGCTACGCGTATATCCCGAACGCGCAGACTTCACTTCCATAAAGATGAAAGGACTACCTATCATGATGACTAGTCATAGAGGCAAATCAGCATTTAATTTGAGTGCAGTACAAACAGAAGCCAATGATTCCATACCCCGAGTGATGTACTATGAATACGACAATGAGGTTATTAAACCTTATCTATATCAAACTCACCTTTTAAATGAAGAAATAGATGTCAAATTTGCTCCTTCTCACCAATCTGGTATATACCAACTAAAATTTGAGAAAAAAGTACCACCTTATATATTATTGAGTTCCAATAATGGGCAGTTAACAGTAAAAGATAACATTATATCAGGATTCCAGCAGATAAAGAATTCCTCAACAAAGGTCTTTATTCACCTGGAGGTTCAAGAAAATCCAGAAATAGCAGGAGCTATTATCAAAGGGAAAATGGATTATAAACAGCAGACAGCAGAAGGCTACAATGCAACAGTAGGAATGGCCTTTCCCAAAGACACCAAATACGTATCTATCCGCTACGGGATATCTTTTATTAGTACAGAACAAGCAATGAAAAACTTGTATCGAGAAATCAAAAATTATGATCTTAATCAAATTGCCGAATATGGAAAAAGAATATGGAACGAAAAGTTAGGCAAAATAGAAGTATCAGGGACAAGTGAAGAAACCAAAAATGTATTTTATACATCTCTTTACAGAACCTATGAACGCATGGTATGTATTTCAGAAGACAACAAGTTCTGGAGTGCTTTTGACAATTCCGTACACAATGATAGTGGCGTACCATTTTATACAGATGATTGGATTTGGGATACTTACCGTGCTTGCCACCCTTTGCGGGTATTAATAGAACCCAAAATGGAAACCGATATGATTCGTTCATTCATTCGCATGGCTGAACAAATGGATAATTTTTGGATGCCTACTTTCCCTGAAATTACAGGAGACAGCCGAAGAATGAACTCTAATCACGGAGTAGCAACGATTATAGACTCTTATGTAAAAGGTTTAAGAGACTTCAATATAGAAAAAGCATATTATGCTTGTAAAAATGCAATTACAGAAAAAACGCTGGCTCCCTGGTCGGCTCAAAAAGCAGGTAAATTAGACCTATTTTATAAAGAAAATGGATACATGCCCGCATTGCGTCCGGGAGAAAAAGAAATAATTCCGGAAGTACACAGCTTCGAAAAAAGACAACCGGTAGCAGTTACCTTAGGAACCGTTTATGATGAATGGTGTCTCTCTCAAATTGCTTTTCAATTAAACAAAAAAGAAGACTATAAATACTTTAGCCAACGATCTTTATCTTATCATAAACTGTTCAATCCTCAAACTAAATTTTTTCACCCCAAAGACGACAGGGGCAACTTCATTACTCCTTTCAATTACACAACTTCCGGAGGATTAGGAGCACGTGAAGCATATGGAGAGAACAACGGCTGGGTGTATAGATGGGATGTGCCACATAACATTGCTGATTTAATCAATTTAATGGGAGGAAAAAATGAATTTGTAAACGAATTAGACAGTACATTCTCTACTCCGTTAGGCATAAGCAAATATATTTTTTATGCACAACTACCAGATCACACTGGTAATGTTGGCATGTATTCGATGGCAAACGAGCCTAGCCTTCATATCCCATACCTATACAATTATGCAGGCCAACCTTGGAAAACTCAGAAAAGCATAAGAACTTTGATTGATCAATGGTTCCGTAACGATCTTATGGGAGTACCTGGCGATGAAGATGGCGGAGGAATGTCTGCTTTTGTAGTATTCTCCACTCTCGGATTCTATCCTGTAACTCCCGGACTACCGATGTATGTGATTGGAAGTCCTTTCTTTGAAAAGGCAATCATTCATCTGGGTAATGGCAAAACTTTTAAAGTCATCGCAATCAATAACAGCAAAACAAACAAATACATTCAGTCGGCCAAGCTGAACGGTAAAGTATGGAATAAAAGCTGGATCTCTCACAAAGATGTGATAAAAGGTGGAATTCTTGAATTAACAATGGGCAACAAACCCAATCGAAACTGGGCATCAGCAGATGAAGATATCCCGCCTTCCTTCGAAATGTACCATCCATGAAATAGTATTCCAGACTTTTCAATATCTTCTATTTAAAAAGAGAGTGAAACCTTTCCCCACTCTCTTTTTTTTGCTATTTTTGTTTCCGTTAATCATATTGATATTATCGTGAAACAGACTATTATCTACATATTATCATTATTTATCCTCACCTTCGATTTAAAAGCAGAAGGACTTTATTTTCAATCTTATGAAGTAAATAAGGACTTACGAACCACTCTAAATCTCACTCCGGAAGAAACTCTTTCATTGGCAAAAGGCTTTTCTATGGATTTTGATTTAAAGTTACGACGGGAAAAGCATAACTTCGGTTATATATTTCGTATGATAATCAATGATAACCAAAATTTAGATTT